>NZ_JBPQTS010000263.1:0-4893 GCF_051386455.1 Streptomyces sp. URMC 124 | reverse complement strand
TCCTGCTGCCGGTCGCCTGGCGCCACCCCGCCCCGTCGCCCGCCGCCCCGGGCAGCGAGGCCCTGGGCTGCCTGCGGCGCGTCTTCGGTTACGACGCGTTCCGGGGCGATCAGGAAGAGGTCATCGAGCACGTCGTCGCCGGCGGCGACGCGCTCGTCCTGATGCCCACCGGCGGCGGCAAGTCGCTGTGCTATCAGATCCCGGCCCTGGTCCGGCCCGGCGTCGGCGTGGTCGTCTCCCCGCTCATCGCCCTCATGCAGGACCAGGTGGATGCGCTGCGCGCCCTGGGTGTGCGCGCGGGCTTCCTCAATTCCACGCAGGACGGGGACGAGCGGCGGATGGTCGAGGCCGAGTTCCTCGCCGACGAGCTCGATCTGCTCTACCTCGCGCCGGAGCGGCTGCGCGTGGAGAGCACGCTGCGGCTGCTGGACCGCGGCAAGATCTCCCTCTTCGCGATCGACGAGGCGCACTGCGTGGCCCAGTGGGGCCACGACTTCCGGCCGGACTACCTGGCGCTGTCCGCCCTGCACGAGCGCTGGCCGGACGTGCCGCGCATCGCCCTGACCGCGACGGCCACGCAGGCCACCCACACCGAGATCGCGTCCCGGCTGAAGCTGCAGGACGCCCGGCACTTCGTCGCGAGCTTCGACCGGCCGAACATCCAGTACCGCATCGTTGCGAAGAACGATCCGAAGAAGCAGCTGCTGGAGCTCCTGCGCACCGAGCACGCCGGGGACGCCGGCGTCGTCTACTGCCTCTCCCGCAAGAGCGTGGAGGACACGGCGCAGTTCCTGGTGCAGCACGGCATCGACGCCCTGCCGTACCACGCCGGGCTCGACGCGGGCACCCGCGCGGCCAACCAGGCGCGGTTCCTGCGCGAGGACGGAATCGTCGTGGTGGCCACGATCGCCTTCGGCATGGGCATCGACAAGCCCGACGTCCGCTTCGTCGCCCACCTCGACCTGCCCAAGTCCGTCGAGGGGTACTACCAGGAGACGGGCCGCGCCGGGCGCGACGGCCTGCCCTCCACGGCCTGGCTCGCCTACGGCCTGCAGGACGTCGTCCAGCAGCGCAAGATGATCGACGGCTCCGAGGGTGACGAAGCCCACCGCCGCCGGCTGGCCGCCCACCTCGACGCGATGCTGGCCCTGTGCGAGACCGTCGAGTGCCGCCGGGTCGGCCTGCTGGCCTACTTCGGGCAGGAGAGCGGCCCCTGCGGCAACTGCGACACCTGCCTCACCCCCGCCGTGACCTGGGACGGCACCGTCGCCGCCCAGAAGTTCCTCTCCGCGGTCTACCGGCTGGCGCGGGAGCGGCGCCAGAAGTTCGGCGCGGGTCAGATCATCGACATCCTGCTCGGCAAGAAGACCGCGAAGGTCATCCAGCACGACCACGACGGCCTCACCGTCTTCGGCATCGGCACCGAGCTGAGCGTCGCGCAGTGGCGGGGCGTGGTGCGGCAGCTGCTGGCACAGGGCCTGCTCGCCGTCGAGGGGGACTACGGCACGCTCGTCCTCACGGAGGCCAGCGGCGAGGTGCTCGGCGGCCGGCGCGAGGTGCGGCTGCGCAGCGAGCCCGAGCGGCCGGCGCGGGCCTCGGCGAAGTCGGGCGGCTCGGGCTCCGGCTCCGGCAAGAAGGCCGCGCCCGCCGACCTGCCCGCCGAGGCGGTCCCGGTCTTCGAGGCGCTGCGGGCCTGGCGCGCGGCCACCGCGAAGGAGCAGGGCGTCCCCGCCTACGTGATCTTCCATGACGCGACGCTGCGGGAGATCGCCACGGCTGCTCCCGCCTCGCTCGAAGCACTGTCCGGGGTGAGCGGCGTCGGCGAGAGCAAGCTGGCCAAGCACGGCGAGCGGATCCTGGAGCTGCTCGCGGACCTGCGGACCGAGGGCCTCACCTGACCCCGGTGAGGTGGGCGTAGACGACCACGTTGCCCAGGTAGGCGTGGCTCTCCTCGGAGAACCCCCCGCCG
Source organism: Streptomyces sp. URMC 124 (assembly GCF_051386455.1). NCBI lineage: Bacteria > Bacillati > Actinomycetota > Actinomycetes > Kitasatosporales > Streptomycetaceae > Streptomyces > Streptomyces sp. URMC 124. The sequence goes on along the minus strand of NZ_JBPQTS010000263.1, from coordinate 2,924 downwards.
CAGGTGATCACCCGCAGCTCGGCGCGCTTCGAGGGTCCGTACACCTTCTGCGAGGGGAAGTCCGTCCGGCTGTACACCTCGATCGCGTCGATGGTGAACAGCGCCGTACGGCCGTCCGCGCGCGCCACCTCCACCCGGTATCCCTTCTTCAGGGCGCCGAGGTTGTAGAAGACGGCCGGCCCGGTGGCGGTGTCGACGTGGCCGGCGACGACGGCGGTGCCGGTCGCGCCGGGCGCCGCCCCGTCGGCGTACCAGCCGGCGAGGTTGGTCTCGTCGTCCCGCGGGCTGGAGAGGCTGCCGTCCGGCAGCAGGCCCAGCGGCTGCAGCGGCGCGTCCACGTCGATCGCGGGGATCCGGACCCGCGTGGGCACGGCGACCGGCAGCGGCGGCACGGCGCGCTCGCCGCGCACCGGCCCCGCGGGCGGCCCGGCGGCCGGGAACGCCTCGGCCGCGGAGGGCACCGGCGGCGGGTCCTGGATGTCGGCACCGCGCTGGATCAGCCAGCTCCCGAAGCACAGGGCGACGGCGATGCACGCCGCGGCGACGGCCTTGCGGCGGGACTCGCGCGCCGGTGAGGACGACGGGGAACGCCGGGAAGGGTGCGGACGGCGCGCGCCGGGCGGGCCGGCCCGGAGGGGCGTGCGGCGCCCGGCGGAGACCGGGAGCGCCGTAGCCGCCGGGGCTGCCCGCCGGTTGGGGTTGCGGCGCATCCGCCGCGAGTTCCGCGGCTTGCGGGAACCGTGCGTCCTGCGGACGGCCCGGTCCGGGGCGGGTTCAGCGGCCGGAGCCGCGCCGTGCGTCCCAAGGTTCTCCCCACGGGTGGTTCGGGTCCTTCCTCGGGAGCGCCGGCCTTCGCCTGCGTTCTGCGACTGGGACATGGATCTCCTCCACCGCGCCCCTGGCCCCCGGACGCGCGCGCGTTCGGGGACCGGGGAACGGAGCCCGCCGGGGGCGCGTCAGACCCGGTTGCCGCTGCTGCCACGGCGCCGCAGGTACCAGGTGCCGCCCACCGCCGCGGTGGCCAGCACGGCCGCGCCCGCCATGAGCTCGGTCATGCCCGAGTCGTCGCTGGTGGAGCCCACACCGGTCTTCATGCCGCCCTTCGGGGGCTTGGCGGGGGTCGTGGAGGAACCGGAGCCCGAGCCGCTGCCCGTGCCGGGGCTCGCACTCGATCCGGAGCCGGAACCCGAACCGGAGCCCGATCCGGAATTCGAGCCCGAGCCGGACCCCGGTCCCGCGCCGGTGGAGACGACGAGGTCACCCGTGGCCTCCTTGCCGCTGTGACACTTCACGCCGATGCCGTACGTGCCGGCCTTGGCGCTGTTGGGGACCTTGAAGGTGCCGCCGACGGACTCCTTCTGCGAGCCGGGCTTGAGCTGGAACGAGGCCGGGCCGCCGACGGCGCTGGCGTCGCCCGTGCCCGAGCCGTTGGCGCCGCAGGCGGTGGTGTTCACCGTGACCTCGGCGCCGGGCTTCGCGGGGTTCGGGCCGACTTCCAGCTTGCCGAAGTCCCCGGCGAGCGCGGGAGCGCTCGCCAGCCCGAGGGCGGCTATGGACAGGGCGGTCCCGGTGAGCACTCGTGAGTTACGCATGCTTGTTCCTCCGTGAGCGCGGCCGCGGCACTTCGATGTGCCACCGAAAGGAGTGGGGGGTCCGCGCTCCTCAGAGCCGAGCGAACCGGGATCCGGCCCCTCCCGCACCCTGACGTCACATCAGAACGACCGGTGCGGAACGGCCCGCGGGCCGTGCCCGGCAGGCTTAAGAGCAGGCCACGGAGGGTGACCGTACGGTAACCGGAATATCATCCGCCGGACGTGGCAAACGGGTGAACCCCAGGGGCGCACGGCGCCCGCCGCGCATCACACGGAACGGTGACCCCACAGCCGGAGGGGGCACTTCCGCCGGGGGCGCGCGTATGCTCTGCGCCCATGGGGGAGGAGACCGAGGTCCCCGTCAACACCGAGGTGCGCGGCGAGACTTGGCGGGTCCGCATTTCCACGTCCGGCGGGGACGTCCTGGGCGCCGGCATCCTGCTGGCCGCCGACGCGGTCCTCACCTGCGCCCACGTCATTCCCGCCGGCCCCGGCGACGCCGCCGCTCCGGGCGTCCCCACCGGCGAGGTGCTGGTCGAGCTGGTCGGGGTGCCCGGCGCCCGCCCGGTGCCGGCCCGCGTGGCCGACGGCTGCTGGGTGCCCGAGCTGGCGGACTCCCGGGGCGACGTCGCCCTGCTCACGCTGGACGAGCCGCAGGACGTCCGCCACGCCGCCCCGCTGCACCGGGTCGCCCCCACGCGCGGCCGGACCGTGTGGATGTGCGGCTTCCCCAGCACCCGGGAGCTCAAGGACGGGGTGTGGTTCCGGGCCACCCTCGCCGGGCCGTCGGGGCCGCGCGGCGAGTGGGTGCAGATGTTCCCCGTCACGCCCGAGGAGACGGTCCGCCCCGGCTTCAGCGGCGCCGCCGTGACGGACGCGAAGACCCACCGCGTCCTCGGCATGGTCGTCAGCCGCTACGACGACCGCTCCTCCGCCGCGCCCGCCGACCAGCGGCTGCACCTGTCGTACATGATCCCCATCGAGACCGTCGTCCGGCACCTGCCGGCCATCGCCCGCTACGTGAGCGGCGAGCGCGGCAACGGCCTGCCCTCGGTGCCGCGGAGCGCGGCCCGGGACCGTGACTTCGCCCGCTGGCTCGCCCGGTGGTTCGCCGCCGCGGAGGGCACGCGGCGGGTGGAGGCGATCGTCATCAAGAAGGGCGAGGCGGTCCGCTCGGCGACGCTCAGCAGGGCGGTCGCCCTGGCGGACCGCGAACTCCCGGCGGACGCTCCGGTTCCGGCGGGCGGGCCCGGCAGGCCCCCCGGCGGCGGCCCCGGCGCGTTACCCGGCGCCCCGGGCGCCCTCCCCCGGGGGCCCGACGGGCCCCCCGGG
>NZ_JBPQTS010000262.1:0-4967 GCF_051386455.1 Streptomyces sp. URMC 124 | reverse complement strand
CCGATGTGGCACCGGCACCGGCACCGGCACCGGCGATCCGTCAGCTGACCCCTCCGTGCGGGTCTGGCCCTGCCGGGTGCGTGCACGGCATGATCGGGTCTCGCACGTTTACAGGCGTTAACCCGGAGGGTGATGGCGATGAGCGAGCAGCGTTTCGGCGAGTGGATCGTGGTGCGGCGGCACGGCCACGTCGCGGAGCTCGTACTGGATCGGCCCAAGGCCATGAACGCCGTGTCCAGCGAAGTGGCCCGCCGGATCGCCGAGGCCACCGGCTCTCTTGCTGCCGACGATTCCGTGCGGGCCGTCGTTCTTACGTCGACGCACGAGCGTGCCTTCTGCGTGGGTGCGGATCTGAAGGAGCGGAATTCCTTTACGGATGCCGATCTGGGGCGGCAGCGGCCCCACGCCCGTGCCGCGTACACCGGCGTGCTGGAGCTTCCGATGCCCACCATCGCCGCCGTGCACGGGTTCGCTCTCGGAGGCGGCTTCGAGCTGGCTCTGTCCTGCGACGTGATCGTGGCGGACGCTACGGCCGTGGTGGGGCTTCCCGAGGTGTCGGTGGGCGTCATTCCGGGGGGTGGCGGGACGCAGCTGCTGCCCCGGAGGGTGGGGGCCGCCCGGGCCGCCGAGCTCATTTTCAGTGCGCGGCGCGTGGAGGCCGAGGAGGCGCGGGCCCTGGGGCTCGTCGATCAGCTGGTCCCCGAGGGGCAGGACCGGACCGAGGCCCTCGCCCTGGCGACGCGCATCGCCGCGAACTCGCCCGTGGGGCTGCGGGCCGCCAAGCGCGCGCTGCGGCTCGGGCACGGCCTGGATCTGCGGGCCGGGCTGGAGGTCGAGGACGCCGCCTGGCGGACCGTGGCCTTCTCCGGTGACCGCGCCGAGGGCGTCGCCGCGTTCAACGAGAAGCGCAAGCCCGACTGGCCGGGCTGCTGAGCCGTCCTCGTCAGTCGTCGTGCGCCGGCAGCCAGCCCCGGCGCACCGCCTTGACGCCCGCCTCGAACCGGCTGTGCGCCCCGAGCCGCTCCATCAGGTCCGTCGCGATGCGCCGCGCCGTGCGCGGGGACACCCCCAGCCGTTTGGCGATGGCCTCGTCGGTGTGGCCCAGGGCCAGCAGCCGGATGACCGTGGCCTCCTGGCCGGTCAGGCCCCGCTCGTCCTTCGCCCTGGCGCGGCCCAGGGGCTGTGCCGACGCCCACACGCTCTCGAACAGCGCGCAGAGCGCGGTGAGCGCGCCGTGGCCGGTGAGCAGGAGCGCGCCGGCCGAGGGGTCGTCGCCGCTGACGGGGATGACGGCACTGGTCCGGTCGCTGATGATCATGCGGATGGGGAGGGAGGGCACGGTGCGGACCTGTCCGCCCGCTTCCGTGAGCCAGTCGACGTACTCCACGGTCTCCGGGCTGTTGCGCACGCTGTCCAGATAGATCGTGCGCATCCGCACGCCCCGGCCCAGCAGTTGCCGGTTGAGGGGCCGGGCGGCGGCGATGCTCTCCTTGGAGTGTCCGCCGTCGGGGGCGAACGTCATGACCTCGGTGGCCGTCTCCTGGGTGAGGAGCGCGAGCCGGTCTCGGATGCGGTCCAGGCCCGTCAGCTGCTCCACGCCCTGCTGTGCCGTGGCCGGGCGCAGCTCGGCGTACTCGGCGATCAGCTGGGCGGCGGCCACCCGGGACGACTCCACGCGCTGCTGCTGGGCGGCCAGTTCGGCCTGCTGCCGTGCGACGAGGAGCTCCATGCCGATCTCCGGGGAGACCGCGCGCAGTTGCCCCTGCCGCTCGGCGGACGGGCGGACGAGCGTCAGGTCGGCCAGGACGTCGAGGCCGTGCCGGACCTCCTCCTCACGGACGCCCAGCCGCGTGGCGAGCTCCGCCACCCCTGCCTGCGGATGGGCGAGCATCGCCCGGTAGACCTGCTCCGCCGACGTGTCCATTCCCAGTGCCTGAAGCACACTCACCCCACTTATATCGTCGCATTGCGCGAAGTAGGTGATCATCCCAGACACGTCTGACGGGTCGTCGGGCACCCTGGCGAAAGGCCGGAATCGGTCATGTCATAAACCGTCCGCGCCTTCGGGCGCCGAGCGGGCGGGGCGCCTGCGAGTCTCGAAGGATGTACATCGTTCACGTACACCTCCGGGCGCCGGAAGGCGCAGAGTTCCCCGAGGCCGCCGGCGACGCGGTGCGCCGCCTGGCGCGGCGGGAAGAAGGAGTCGAGCACGTCGTCAGCCGCCTGCACGCACCCCAGGGGCCCGTACTGGTCGTGTACGTCCTCGCCGACGGGCTGCACCGGGCCGAGGCGCAGGCGGCCGCCGCCTGCGCGCGGGCGCTGGCGGAGGTCCCGGGGTTCCGGGGCTGGGAGACGGTCCGCGCCGAGGTCCCGCTCGTCACCGCCTTTCAGGAATGGGCCTAGGGCCCGGGACGGGCTTCGTGGACCATTCCGTCCAAGGCCGATTTTGTCCACGCGAAATGGCTTCCACCATGTCTGACCTGCGACGAAGCTAGTTATTGCCAGCAGGGAACACCGCCCGGCGGGCACCAGCCGGCCAACGCCACCGCGGGACGTGGGTCCGGTTCCAGCACCTTCCATGCGCCCCCTCTCGGGGGCCGCGCATGGTCACGAACCGAAGCCGAGGACTCCACCATGAACCGCTCCCGCATCGCCGCCGCCACCGCCCCCGGTGCCGCCTCCGCGCCGGGTGTCGCCGCCGGCGACATGATCTGGCAGTGACCCGTAGGGGTTCGTAGCAGTCCCCAGCAGTTCCCAGCAGTCCCCCACTAGTCCCCGGCATGTCCCGGGGGCAGCGCGCCGGCCTCAGGCGGCTCCGGTCCTTCGCCGTTGATGCCCCTCGCCCGCGTACACCGCCCCGAAAGGCCTCTTCGTCATGTCCAGAATCACCCGTAAGTCCGCCGCTACCGGCGTCGCCTCCCTTCTCACCGTCGCCGCCTTCAGCGGCCTGACCGGCGCACCCGCCGCCTACGCCGCCTCCCCGCAGGAGATGCTCGCCTCCGCCGCGCTCGGCGAGCTCGGCAAGGGCCCGTGCGGCAACGGCGGCTACGACAACGGCCTGAGCCAGAGCAACAGCTGCGACGGGCACGGCGGCCAGGACCACGCGTGGTGCGCGGACTTCGTCGGCTGGGTGTGGGCCAAGGCCAACATCCGGGGCACGAGCATGCTCACGGACGGCGCCGCGAGCTTCTACGAGTACGGCCAGAAGTACGGCACGCTCTCGAGCACCCCGCACGTGGGCGACGCGGTCGTCTACAACTACCGCAACGGCTACGCCGACCACGTCGCCATGGTCACGGACGTCTCCGACGGCCAGGTCACGATCACCGGCGGCAACCAGGGCGGCTACCCCGGGCGCGTGTCGAAGGCCAGCACCACGCGCTACGCCGTGGGCAGCGCCCCCTGGGGCCAGCGCATCAGCGGCTACATCTCGCCCAAGTTCCAGGACGCCACCCCGCCGAGCGTCTCGCTCAAGGGCCTGCCCGGCAAGACCGTCTCCGGCGTCTCCCAGCTGAGCGCCTCGGCGTCGCAGGGCACGTACCCGGTGGCCTCCGTGCAGTACTACGTGGACGGCGAGCCGGTCAGCGACAAGATCACCAAGGCGCCGTACGGCTTCTCCTTCGACTCCGCGAGCGTGCCCGACGGCAAGCACATCCTGACCGTCGAGGCCACCGACACCGCGGGCACCACGGGCACGACCCGCGCCGAGATCATCACCACCAACGGCGAGTCGAACTCCACGTACAAGGCCGACTTCAACGGTGACGGCAAGGCCGACATGGCCGTCCTCTACAACTACGGCCAGGAGTCGGACGGCAGTAACCGTACGGGCCTGTGGGTGTACTACAGCGAGGGCAAGTCCTTCAGCAACCCCGTCAAGGTGTGGGACAGCGCCGACTCCGGCACGGGCAGCTGGAACTGGAGCCGCTCGAAGGTCACCGCCGGTGACTTCAACGGCGACGGTAAGGCCGACATCGGCATCCTCTACAACGGTGGCGAGGACGACAAGGGCGTCAACCACACCGCGCTGTGGACGTTCACCAGCAACGGCAAGGGCTTCGAGAAGCCGGTGCGCACGTGGGAGAGCGTCGACTCCGGGTTCGGCAGCTGGAACTGGAACCGCTCCAAGGTCACCTCGGGCGACTTCAACGGTGACGGCAAGACCGACGTCGGCGTCCTGTACAACGGTGGCGAGGACGACAAGGGCGTGAACCACACCGCGCTGTGGGCGTTCACGAGCAACGGCAAGGGCTTCGAGAAGCCGGTGCGCACGTGGGAGAGCGTGGACGCCGGCACCGGCAGCTGGAACTGGGACCGCAGCAAGGCGGTCGCCGGTGACTTCAACGGTGACGGCAAGACCGACGTCGGCGTCCTCTACGACAACGGCGAGGACGACAAGGGCGTCAACCACACCGCGCTGTGGACGTTCGGCAGCAACGGCAAGGGCTTCGACAAGCCGCAGCGCGTCTGGGAGAGCGTCGACTCCGGCACCGGCAGCTGGAACTGGAACCGCTCCAAGCCCGTCGTCGGTGACTTCGACGGCGACGGCAAGGCCGACCTGTCGGTCCTCTACAACCAGGGCCGGACCGAGGACGGGCGCAACAGCACCGCCGTCTGGAAGTTCACCAGCACCGGCAACGGCTTCACCAAGCCGGTCAAGCTCTGGGACAACGGCTCCGACAGCTGGAACTCCGAGGCCAGCAAGCTGGTCGCCGGTGACTACGACGGCGACGGCAAGACCGACCTCGGCGTCCTCTACAACCAGGGCCGGACGGAGGACGGGCGCAACAGCACGGCCGTCTGGAAGTTCACCAGCAACGGCGCCGGCTTCGACGCCCCCGCCAAGGTCTGGGACAGCATCGACTCCGGTACGGGCAGCTGGAACTGGAAGTCGAGCAAGCTCGGCTGATGTCCGGCAGGCCGCCCGGCCTCCTGCGCGGGCGGCGGATCCCTTACGGTCCGCCGCC
>NZ_JBPQTS010000261.1:0-5375 GCF_051386455.1 Streptomyces sp. URMC 124 | reverse complement strand
ACGCTGTTGAGTTCTCAAGGAACGGACGCTTCCTTTGTACTCACCCTCTCGGGCTTTCCTCCGGGCGCTTCCCTTCGTTGTTTCCAACCTTACCAGATCCGTTTTCCGGGCCGTTTCCGGTCCGAATTCGTTTCCGGCCCCCTGTTGGAGCGGGGTTTCGCCTTTCAGCTTTCGCTTTCCGGCGGTGATCCCGACTTTATCAGAGGCTTTCCGGCCGAAGCTAATCGGCTTTTCGCTTCCGATAGGGGATCGAAGGTGCTCGGGGCGAACCTCGTTCACCGCCAGAGCGCTATAGATACTAACCGTTCCGTTGGAACCTGTCCAGTTCCCCCGGCAACCGTTCGAATCTACCTCCCCCCTCGACCCGTGTCAACAGGTCTCGTGGGGCGAAGAGGACACTACCAGGCTGACCAGCCCCTTTGCACATCAGGTGGCGCTCAGCTGAACGACGACGGCGGGCTGTCCAAGTCCTCCAGCTCGATGCCGGGGGCCGACAGGACGACGTCGCCAGCCAGGTTCACCGTGTGCTGCTCGCCCGTCTCCAGGTCGCTGACCTGGTACGCGTCCACTTGGAGCGGGCCGTTGTCAGTGGGGTGTGCTGTCCTGCTGAGCAGGGCCCACGACTGGTCGAGGGTCCGGGGGGCGAGGACGGGGGAGGTGAAGCCGACGAGCCGGATGCGCGTCGCGCCGGCGCCGGGGGTCAGCCGCAGGGCCCGGGACAGGGCGACGTAGAAGGCGGGGGAGGCACCGGTGAAGGCGCGGGCCTCGGGGACGTTGCCTTCCTGGGCGTACTCCCCGGTCGGGTCCGTCCGCACCCAGGTCACGCCGTCGAGGGCAGCGCCGCGCACCTGCCAGCTGCCGGCGTGGAGCTGCACGCGGATCGGGCGGCCCAGCTCGTCGAGGGTGAGGTCGACGGAGCCGGAGTGGTCGCCGGCGGGGGTGGTGGTCTGCGAGACGTAGCGCCAGCCGGAGGGGCCGGTGGCGCAGTGGAAGTGCTCTTCACCGAGGGGGGTGTGGTCGTGCGGGTCATGGAGCGAGTAGCGGCCGCGGGGCATGGTGGGGTCCTCGACAGAACGGGGACAGGCCCCTGCCTTCCCGGCAGGGGCCTGCTACCGATTGCTTGTGGTGCTGTGTCGGTATCAGTAGCGGTAGTGGTCCGGCTTGTACGGACCCTCCACCGGGACACCAATGTAGGACGCCTGCTCCGGACGGAGCGTGGTGAGCTTGACGCCCAGGGCGTCGAGGTGGAGGCGGGCGACCTTCTCGTCCAGGAGCTTCGGCAGGACGTAGACGTCGGTCGGGTACGACTCCGGCTTCGTGAAGAGCTCGATCTGCGCCAGCGTCTGGTCCGCGAACGAGTTGGACATGACGAACGACGGGTGGCCGGTCGCGTTGCCCAGGTTCAGCAGGCGGCCCTCGGACAGGACGATGAGGACCTTGCCGTCCTCGAAGGTCCAGGTGTGGACCTGCGGCTTGACCTCGTCCTTGACGATGCCGGGGATCTTCGCCAGACCCGCCATGTCGATCTCGTTGTCGAAGTGGCCGATATTGCCGACGATGGCCTGGTGCTTCATCCGGGCCATGTCCGAGGCCATGATGATGTCCTTGTTGCCCGTCGTGGTGACGAAGATGTCGGCGATCTCGACGACATCGTCCAGGGTGGTGACCTGGTAGCCGTCCATCGCCGCCTGCAGGGCGTTGATCGGGTCGATCTCGGTGACGATGACCCGGGCGCCCTGGCCGCGCAGGGACTCGGCGCAGCCCTTGCCCACGTCGCCGTAGCCGCAGACGACGGCGACCTTGCCGCCGATCAGGACGTCGGTGGCGCGGTTGATGCCGTCGATCAGCGAGTGGCGGCAGCCGTACTTGTTGTCGAACTTCGACTTGGTCACCGCGTCGTTCACGTTGATCGCGGGGAAGAGGAGCGAGCCGTCGCGCTGCATCTCGTAGAGACGGTGGACGCCGGTCGTCGTCTCCTCCGTGACGCCACGGATCTCCGACGCGAGCTGCGTCCACTTCTGGGGGTTCTCCCCCAGGGTGCGGTTCAGCAGGGTGAGGATCTGGGCGAACTCCTCGCTGTCCGCGGTGGACGGGTCCGGAGCGCTGCCCGCCTTCTCGAACTCGACGCCCTTGTGAACGAGGAGGGTGGCGTCACCACCGTCGTCCAGGATCATGTTCGGGCCGCCGGTGGCGGTGTTCGGCCAGGTCAGGGCCTGCTCCGTGCACCACCAGTACTCCTCCAGGGTCTCGCCCTTCCAGGCGAAGACGGGCACGCCCTGCGGGTTCTCGGGGGTGCCGTTCGGGCCGACCGCGATGGCGGCGGCGGCGTGGTCCTGGGTGGAGAAGATGTTGCAGGACGCCCAGCGCACCTGTGCGCCCAGCGCCACGAGGGTCTCGATCAGGACGGCCGTCTGCACCGTCATGTGCAGCGAACCGGTGATGCGGGCACCCGCCAGCGGCTGCGCCTCCGCATACTCCTTGCGGATCGCCATCAGACCGGGCATCTCGTGCTCGGCCAGGGTGATCTCCTTGCGGCCGAAGGCCGCCAGCGAGAGGTCCGCGACCTTGAAGTCCTGGCCGGGGGAAGTGGTGGTCATACGGGCTGCTCCTCTATGAAGGGCGAGCGAGGGTGGACACGGCCGTGCATGCGGTCGGGCTGCCTGAGCAGCTGGACACACGGGACACACCGGTGCCCCGACCGCAGCGCAGTCCGTCGGAGGCCCTCTCTCCCTCGGCCGGTCCGTCGCGCGGGCCGCCCGACCGCCATCAGCAGCGACGTCTGGCTCGTTCACGAATCTACACCGGGGGGCCTGCCGAACCCCACCCCCACCGGCGTCCGATCCGCCGGAACGTCAGATTCCGGCAAACGCGTGGCGGCTGACACCGGGACGGCCTCGTTTCCCGTGCAGGTCAGGTGTTGCAGGATGCGAGGAGCGCGAGGGCGCGGCACGCCCCGCGGGCGATCCGTTGTGAGGAGATCCACGTGACCAGTCCGGCCGATCCGCCCGAGCGTGACACGGCGCCCGAGGGGCGCAGACTGCTCGCCGTGACCGCCTGTCCGACCGGGATCGCGCACACGTACATGGCGGCGGAGAAGCTGGCCCAGGCCGCGCAGGAGCTCGGCTACGGGATGAAGGTGGAGACACAGGGGTCGATCGGGGCCGAGAACGTCCTCTCCGAGAGCGAGATCCGGGAGGCCGACGGCATCATCGTCGCCGCCGACAAGGACGTCGATCTGAGCCGCTTCGCGGGGAAGCGGGTGCTGTCCGTGGCGGTCGCCGAGGGCATCCGCCGTCCCGAGCGGCTGATCCGGGAGGTGCTGAGCGCGCCGGTCCGGCCGGGCGGCGGCGCGGTGGCGGAGGCGGCGCCCGGGTCGGGTGGCGAGGCCGGCGCCGCGGACGAGCTGTTCGTGGGGGCGGGCGGGGGTGGCAAGGAGCGCGGCACCGTCTACAAGGCGCTGATGAACGGCGTCTCGTACATGATCCCGTTCGTGGTCGTCGGCGGTCTGCTGATTTCCGTGTCGCTCGCCCTGGGCGGGCGGACCACCCCTCAAGGGATCGTCTTCGACAGCTCGTTCTGGCAGACGGTCAACGACATCGGCGTCATCGGGTTCGCGTTGATGATCCCGGTGCTCTCCGGCTACATCGCCTATGCCGTCGGCGACCGGCCGGCTCTCGTGCCGGGCATGATCGGGGGGTGGATCGCCGGCCACGGGGAGCTGTACGACAGCAAGGCCGGGGCGGGGTTCATCGGGGCCATCGCCACCGGGTTCCTGGCCGGCTATCTGGTGTTGTGGATCAAGAAGGTCAAGGTGCCGGACTTCGTCCGGCCGATCATGCCGATCATCGTGATCCCGATCGTGGCCACGACGGCGCTCGGCCTGTTCTTCGTCTACGTCATCGGCCGGCCGATCGCGTGGGTCTTCGAACACCTCACCAGCTGGCTGGGCGGGCTGACCGGGACGAGTGCGGCGCTGCTCGGCGTCGTACTCGGTCTGATGATCGCCTTCGACATGGGCGGGCCCGTCAACAAGACGGCGTTCCTGTTCGGTGCGGGGCTGGTCTCGAAGAACCCGGAAATCATGGGCATGTGCGCGGCGGCCATTCCGGTGCCGCCGCTGGGGCAGGGGATCGCGACGCTGCTGCGGCGGGGACTGTTCAGCAAGCAGGAACAGGAGACCGGGCTGGCGGCACTGTTCATGGGGTTCTTCGGCATCACCGAAGGCGCGATTCCCTTCGCCGCGGCCCGGCCGGCGCGGGTGATTCCGGCCAACATGTGCGGTGGTGCGGTGGCGGGTGCGATCGCGGGGCTCGCGGCGGTGGCGGACAACGTGCCGCACGGGGGGCCGATCGTGGCGGTGCTCGGGGCGGTGGAGGGGGTGCCGATGTTCTTCGTCGCGATCGCCGTCGGCACGGTGGTGACGGCGTTGACGACGGTCACCTTGATGGCGGTGGGCGCGCGGCCCGGGCGGTCGGGGCGTTCGGGGCCGCCGGCGGCTGACGGTGCCGTGGGCCCCGGCGCCTCGGCCGCCGACGGCTCGGCCGTCGGCTCCGCGCTCTCCGGCTACCTCACCGTGCGGACGGTGCGGCCGGGGCTCGCGGCTCACGGGAAGGAGGCGGCGATCCGGGAGATGGCCGGGCTGCTGGCCGAGAGCGGGCACGTGAACGACGTGGACGGTCTCGTCGCGGCGGCGCTCGCTCGGGAGGAGATGGGGACGACGGGGCTCGGGGAGGAGATTGCGATCCCGCACGCGAAGACGGATGCGGTGTCGGCCCCGGTGGTCGGGTTCGCGCGCTCGGAGGGCATCGAGTGGGGCGCGCTGGACGGGACGAAGGCCCGGCTCATCTTCATGATCGCCGTACCGTCTGCGGCCGCCGGGGATGAGCATCTGCGGATCCTGGCGATGCTCTCGCGGAAGCTGATGGATCCGGGGTTCCGGGAGAGGCTGCTGGCGGCGGAGCCGGATGCGGGGGCCCTGACGGGCATTTTGCGGGAGGTCCGCTAGCGGGGCTCGGCTCCCACGCGGGTGGGTCCGGCACCGCCGGGGGGTCGTTTTCGGCTGGGCGCCGCGGCGGCGGGAGTTGGTGGCCGGGGCGGCTACGTCGCCTGCGGTGCTCCGGGGCGGCCGCCGGCCCCCGGCCGGGGGCAGCTCGGCACCGCCGGGACGGTTGGAACTGGCTGGGCGCCGCCACGGCGGCGGACGTTGGTGCCCGGGCGCCGGCTGGGCTGGTGACGGGCTTCCGGCGCGGGCCCCACCTCGGCCGCGGGGAGCTCGGCACCGCCGGGACGGTTGGGACTGGCTGGGCGCCGCGGCGGCGGGAGTTGGTGGCCGGGGCGGCTACGTCGCCTGCGGTGCTCCGGGGCGGCCGCCGGCC
>NZ_JBPQTS010000260.1:0-5396 GCF_051386455.1 Streptomyces sp. URMC 124 | reverse complement strand
GCGGCACGGGCACCAGCAGGATCCCGGTGGCGCACACCCACACCGCGGCGCGCGGTCCCGCCGCCTCGGCGACGGCCCCGCCGACGAGCGCGCCGAGGGGCATGGTGCCCCACACCATGAAGCGCAGCGTGGCGTTCATCCGGCCGAGCAGCTCGTCGGGGCAGAGCAGTTGACGGAAGCTCACCTGGGCGACGTTGTAGACGACGGCACCGAAGAAGACGGCGGCGGAGGCGATGGCGAACCACGCGGCGGACGCGCCCCGGCCGGCCAGCGGCCACAGCAGGGCGAAGGGGCCGGTGACCACGGTCGACAGCCAGATCACTCTCGCCTGGCCGACCGCCCGCGCGAGCACCCCCGCGCACAGGGCTCCGGCCAGGCCGCCGACGGCCGACGCGGACATCATCAGCCCCATGACGCCCGCCGGCAGGTCGAGCACCCGCACCAGGAACACGGTCTGGACGGCCATGAGCATCGCGGTGAAGAAGTTCGCGAGCGCCGTCGCGCAGGCGATCATGCGCAGGAACGGGTGCCGGAAGACGAAGGCGAGGCCTTCGGCGATCTGGGCGCGCAGGGGAACGCCCGGCGCGGGCGCGGGCTGCGGTTCGGCGGCGCGGATGCCGCGCAGGAAGGCGGCGGAGAGTAGGTAGCCGACGGCGTCGGCGAGCAGGGCGAACGGAGCCCCGAGGAGCTGCACCAGCGCGCCGCCCAGCCCGGGGCCCGCGACCTGGGCGGACGAACGGGCCGTCTCCAGGGCGCCGTTGCCCGCGACCAGCTGGTCACGGGGCAGGAGGGAGGGGAGGTAGCTCTGGTGCGCGATGTCGAAGAAGACGGTGGCCACACCGGTGACGAGGGCGACCACGTAGAGGTGCGCCATGGTCAGGGCCCCGGCCCAGGCGGCGAGCGGCAGGCTCGCCATGGCCGCCGCGCGGACGACGTCGGCGCGGACGAGGACCGGCAGCCGGCGCATCCGGTCCACCCACGCTCCGGCCGGCAGGCCGACCAGCAGGAACGCCGCGGTCTCGGCGGCGGTCAGCAGGCCGGCCTCCATGGGGGAGGCGTCGAGCACGACCACGGCGACCAGGGGCAGGGCCACCACGGTCACCTGAGCGCCGATCTGGCTCACCGCGGCTCCGGCCAGCAAAAAACGGAAATCCTTATTCCGTAAGAGGCCGCCGCTGTGAGGCGTCATTGACAACATTTGGCAGACATTTGGGCATGACGATGCCATGAGTCAAAAATGACGGATAATTTCGGTCGTTTGTGTTCTCAATATAGATAACTCCTATCGACCGCTGGGTGAACCTAAGGCGCTCGCCATCTGAACGGCACCCGACGTGACCTGCGGCGCCCGGGCGCGACCGGGACCAGGGGAGGGGTGGCCGGGGTGCGGCAAGGGAATGTCCGGTAATCGGTGTCCGTGTACCGCAGAGCGTCCGCCGGAGCCGGCGGCCGGGCGGGGCCGGGGCTGTCCCGCCGGACGCGCGCGGCGAGCCCGGGAACCCTGGCATGATCGAGGGATGTCTGAACAGATCATCGCCGCCTGTGACGGGGCATCGAAGGGCAACCCCGGACCCGCGGGCTGGGCCTGGGTCGTCGCCGACGCGACGGGCGCGCCCCGGCGCTGGGAGGCCGGGCCCCTCGGCAAGGCCACCAACAACATTGCGGAGCTGACCGCCCTCGAACAGCTCCTGGAGGCCACGGACCCGGCCGTGCCGATGCAGGTGCGGATGGACTCGCAGTACGCGATGAACGCCGTGACCAAGTGGCTGCCCGGCTGGAAGCGCAACGGCTGGAAGACCTCCTCCGGCTCGCCGGTGGCCAACCGCGACCTCGTCGTGCGCATCGATGCCCTCCTCGCGGGCCGCAGCGTCGAGTTCCGGTACGTGCCGGCCCACCAGGAGAACGGCGACCCCCTGAACGCGATCGCCGACCAGGCGGCGAGCGACGCGGCCTCCCTCCAGCAGGCGGCCGGCACCGCACGGGGCGCCGAGGGCATGCCCGTGCCGGCGCCGCGCGAGGCCTCGGCGGCCCGCCGCTCCGGCCCGCCGAAGAGCCGTAAACCGCGCTCCTCGGGAACGGCGACGATCAAGGCGAAGTTTGCGGGCCGGTGCCCGTGCGGCCAGCCGTACGCGGTCGGCGAGAAGATCTCCAAGGGCGAGCGCGGGTGGGGCCACCCGGCGTGCGCCGCCACGTGACCGCCCCCGCCCCGTAATTGCCGCGCGCCCCGCACGGGCCGCCGCTTACGCTCGGCCCATGCCGGACCTCGAACTGCGGCGGATCCACGCCTTCGTCTCGGAATTCGCCCGCCGTCAGGCCGGGCTCACCCTCCCCTTCCCGGGCGGCTTCGCCGTGCGCGACGACGTCTTCGCCCACTCGCGGGGGAACAACCAGGTCGTCGTCGACGGCGCGGTGGACCCCGCCGCGCTGCCCGCCCTCGCGGAGGAAGCGCTGGGGGACCTTCCGTACCGCCTGATATCGGTCCTGGACGACGCGACCGGGGCGGCGTGCGCGGAACCCCTGGCGCGGGCCGGGTACGAGCACTCCACCTGCCTGATCATGCTGCACTCCGGCCCCGCGCCCGCTCCGGGCGCCGGGCAGCGCGAGGCGGAAGTCGTGGACCTGGACGACCTCCGCGGGCCGCTGACCCGGAACTGGCACGACTTCCTCCCGGACGCCGGAGAGGAGGTCGTGAGTCATCTCGTCGAGCGCCGCGAGATCCGGCGGCGCGGTGCCGGCGTCGTGCACTTCATCGGCTCGCGCGCGGAGGACGGCGAGGTCGCGTCCTGGGCCGACCTGTACATGGACCCCGCCTCGGGCACGGCCCAGATCGAGGACCTGGTCACGTCGGAGGACCACGTCAGGCGCGGCCACGGCGACGCCGTCCTCGCCACCGCCCTGCGCATGTCGGTCGCCGCGGGCTGCGGCACGCGCTTCCTGATCGCCGAGGCCGAGGACTGGCCGCGCCACTGGTACGCGCGCCGGGGCTTCCGGGCCGTCGGCCGGACGCACTCCTTCGAACGCGTCTAGGGGCTCCCCTTCCTCCGCCGGGTGGACGGGCGGTGCGCACGGGGCCGCCGGTGCGCAAGAGGCGAACGGCCGGTCCTCAGGGTCGGCTCAACCTGGCCTATGCACGACCCCTCCCCGGTGGTGGCATGGGCCGCGCGCACAGCGAGTCCCCACGGGGAAAGAAAGGGGAATCCCATGTTCAGACCGGTGATGACCGCCGGAGCGGCCGTGGCGCTGGTGGCCGCCGCATCCTTCGCACCCTCGTCGGCCGCGACGGACGGGGTGCCTCCGCCGGACAGGGTCGTCATCGACGTCGCGGCGGTCAACGGCTCCGGCTGCCCGGCGGGGACGGCGGCCGTGGCGGTCGCCTCGGACAACACGGCCTTCACGGTGACCTACAGCAAGTACCTCGCCCAGGTCGGCGTCGGCGCCAAGCCGACCGACTTCCGCAAGAACTGCCAGCTGGGCCTCAACATCCACGTGCCGCAGGGCTTCACCTACGCGATCGCCAAGGCGGACTACCGCGGCTTCGCGCACCTGGAGAGCGGCGCCGTGGGCATGGAGCGGGCCAGCTACTACTTCCAGGGCATGTCCCACACGAACTCCGTCACCCACCGCTTCACCGGCCCGCTCAGCGACGACTGGCAGACGACGGACGTGACGGACGCGGCGGAGCTCGTCTACGCCCCCTGCGGCGCTTCGCGGCTGCTCAACGTGAACACCGAACTCCGGGTGGGCGCGGGCAGCTCGGACCCGGCGAGCAGCACCAGCTTCATGGAGATGGACTCCACCGACGGCAGCGTGAGCACGCTCTACCACTTCTCGTGGAAGGAGTGCCCCTGACCGGCCGCCGTCGGGCAGAGGCGATCGACCGTGAATCCTGGACCAGGGGGAGGACCTCCATGTTGAGACCGGTGGTGATCGGCAGCGCGGCCGTCGCCTTGCTCGCCGCTTCGATCGTGCCGTCGTCGGCCACTGCGGATGGGGAGCCTCCGCCTGACAAGATCGTGATCGATGTCGTGGGCGTCAACGGATCGGGCTGTCCGGCCGGGACGGCCAGCCTGACCGTCAGTCCGGACAACACCGCTTTTACCGTGACATACAGCAATTACCAGGCTCAGGTGGGCGTCGGCGCCAAGCCGACCGACTTCCGCAAGAACTGCCAGCTCAGCCTGAACGTCCACGTCCCCCAGGGCTTCACGTACGCGGTCGCCCAGGCCGACTACCGCGGCTTCGCCCACCTGGAGAAGGGCGCGGCCGGCCTGGAGCGGGCGAACTACTACTTCCAGGGGATGTCGCAGACCACGTACGTGAACCACCACTTCACCGGCCCGCTCCACGACAACTGGCAGACGTCCGACACCACGGACATCGACTCGGTGGTCTACGCGCCCTGCGGAGCCGTCCGCTACCTGAACATCAACACCGAACTCCGGGTGGACGCCGGCACGTCGGACACCACCCGCACCACGAGCTTCCTGGCGATGGACTCCACCGACGGCAGCATCAGCACGCTCTACCACTTCGCCTGGAAACAGTGCCCGCGCCGCTCCGCCGCCTCCTGACCTGCCGCTGTGCCCCGCGTCCGTGGCCGCGTCAGTAACCGGCCGGTCCGCCCAGCCCCGTCTCGTACAGCACCTCCGTCTCACGCGCCGTCAGGCTCCCCACGCGCTCCTTGAGCGGCGCGCGGGGAGCCTCCGCGTACACGTACTCGTCAGGGAAGGGCCGGCCGTGCCCGCTGCCGCCGGGCGTGGAGCTGTCGGTGCGCCGGGCCCGCTCCCCGGCGGTGAGCTCCTCCTGCTCGGCCGGCCGGGTCCCCGCCAGGCGGGCGGAGCGCCGCGCCGCCCCGATCATCACCGCCGCGACGAAGCACAGGGTTGCCCCGGGTGACGGTCTGGTTGTGCTCCTGCGTCGCCAGGGCCGAGTCGGCCACCCCCGTGAGTACGGTGACCGCCACCGCCACGGCCGCGCTCTGCGGGCGGATCCGCAGCGCGAGAAAGAGCAGGACGAGGGAGTGCAGGGCGATTCCGGCCACGTTCCAGGGCCACGGCCTGTCGTGGTCCAGCGCGACCACGACATCACCGGCGTCTCCGGCACTGACATCGTCGCCGACGGCGTCCTGTGGCCCGACGGCACCGCCTCCGTTCGCCGGCGCGGTCCCGGCCGAGTATCGTCCTCTGGCACCGCGCCGACGCCGACGCCATCCACGGACCCGGCGGCGCCACCCGCATCATCTGAACGGACACCAGCCGGACAAGCCCGGACGCCGCCCCGACGACAGCGCCCTGACCAGAGCCTGTCCGGCGGATCATATGACCTCTCATGGTCGGCCTGACCAGCGTCGATGTCAGTGGTGCACAGTACGCTCCGGGGATGCGAGCTTCAGGAAC
>NZ_JBPQTS010000259.1:0-5637 GCF_051386455.1 Streptomyces sp. URMC 124 | reverse complement strand
ACCCGCACCCGGCTGCCGGAGGGCGAGGGCGATCCGTACGGCCCCCGCCGGGGGCGCGGGGCGCGCGGCGGGCGCGCGGGTTTCTCCAGCCGGAACATGATCACGGTCGTCGGCGTGGTCGTCCTGCTCATCGCGGCCATCGCCTTCGCCAACAGAGGCGGCGGATCCGACTCGGACGATGCGAAGAAGAGCGGGGACGGGGTCAGGGCGGAGGCGACGGCTCCGTCGGGCGTCAAGCCGGTGGGGGGCAAGACCGGAGGAATTGCTTCCGGTTTTGCGCGGACGGAGCAGGGGGCGCAGTCGGCGGCGGCGAATTTTGCGGTGGCGCTGGGGGGGGACGGGATGTTCCGCCAGGACACCCGCCACCAGATCGTCAGCGCCGTGTACGCCCCCGACGTGGCCGCGGCCAGGCAAGGCGCCCTCGACAAGGTCTACTCCGACGAGGGCTTCCTCAAGAAGATCGGGCTCGACGCCCGCGGCCACGCCCCCAAGGACATGACCTTCGTGTCCCGCACGAACCCCGTGGGCACCAAGACCGTCAAGTACGAAGGCGATACGGCAAGCGTGGCCGTCTGGTATTCCGCCCTCTTCGGCCTCGCCGGCGAGGGCTCGACGAGCCCGGTCGCCGAGAGCTGGTACACCAACACCTTCGAACTGAAGTGGACGGACGGCGACTGGAAGGTCACCGACTTCACTCAGAAGGACGGCCCGGCTCCTGTCGGCCGCGACCAGGCCGCTTCCACGGCCAAGGACATGTCGGAAGCCGTGCAAGGGTTCGGAGGGTTCACTTATGCCAGGTAGCCGCCGCCGTGCCCTCTCCCTGACGGCGATGCTCGTCTCCGCCCAAGTGGCGCTGACCGCGCTGGCCTCGCGGGCTGCCGCGGCTCCCACGCCGCCCTCGCCGTCGACCTCACCGTCGGCCTCGCCCGCCCCGTCGTCCAGCCCCAGCCAGGGTGGCGCCAACCCCGACTGCGACCTCATCCGCGGCCCCGCCAAGAGCATCTGTCAGGGCGAGAACAAAGCCCCCTCCGGCCCCGACCCCCAAACCGCCCTCGACCCCCTCGCCTCCCTGGCGAAGGGCTGTGCCGACGCCGCCTCCTGGATCATCAAGAAGCTGTCGGGCGCGGTCGAGGCCACCGGGAACGTGGACTTCACCAACGCCACGTTCCTGCGCCAGTACGCCGTCGTGTTCGCCGCCTCCACCGTGCTGACGCTCGTCCTGTGGCTGCTGGCCGTGGCCAAGCGCGCCGTGCGCGGGGTGCCGTTCACCGAGGCGTTCACGGAAGCCGTCGGCTTCCTCTGGCTCACGGTGCTGGCGTCGGCGTTCACGCCGCTCATCCTCTACACGCTCGTGTCCGCGACCGACGGCGTCACCGAGGTCATCGCCACCGGTACGAACGCGAACAACGACGCCTTCTTCGGCACGTTCGCGGACGCCCTGAAGAAGGGCGAGGGCATCGGCGGCGGCCCGATCATGCTGATCGTGGTGTCGTTGGTGTCGGTGCTCGCCGCAGGCGTGCTCTGGCTGGAGCTGGTGATCCGCGCCGCCCTGCTGTACGTGGGCGCGCTGCTGGGCACGGCCGTCTACGCGGGGCTCGTCGACAAGAACATGTGGGGCCACGTCCGCCGCTGGGCGGGCATCATGATCGCGGTGATCCTGGTCAAGCCGATCATCGTGGTCGTGCTGGGCCTCGCCGGAGCCCTGTCGTCCGGCAAGGGGCCGAACTCCTTCTCGGCCGTGGTCTCCGGCCTCGCGATCATCATCCTGGCCATCTTCGCCAGCGCGATGATCTACCGCTTCGTGCCCGGCTTCGGTGACGAGATCGCGAGCACCCGCAGCGCGAGCAAGGACGCGGCGTCCCGGCAGGCCGCCGCCGTGATCTCCTCGCCCGCCGCCCTGGTCAAGCAGGGCATCACGACCCACAGCGCCCGCGGCTCGGGCGGCTCCGGGGGCAACGGCCACCAGCCCCGGCCGGCCGACTCCGTGGCGGGCGGCGTCGCCGCCCACAGCACCCGGCCCCCCGCCCGCACCGGCGACAACAGGGGCAACGGAGGCGGCAATTCCGCCGCCCGCGCGCCGCGCGCCCAGAACCGCAGCAATACGCCAGGAGGTGAGCGGAGTTGACGATCCAGGCCCCGTCCCAGCCGATCGCGGCCCGCCGTACGTATCTGATCGGCCGTGCGCGTCCCAACGCGGTCGTGGGCAAGAACCGGGAGACCGGGGAGATCGCACTGATCATCGCCGGGGCCTTCCTCGGCATGATGTGCGGCCTCCTGGTGCCCGTCCTGCCGCTGCGGATCGTCACGCTTACCGGGTTCCCGACGCTGGCGCTGGCCGCCGTGTACGTCCCGTACAAGGGCCGCACGTTCTACAAATGGTTTGAGATCAACCGATCGTTCAAGCGCACCCTGCGCCGCGGCACCGCCTACCGGTCCGCCGCGATCGAGGCGGGCACGCGCCTGGACGGCCGCGAGATCGAGGTCGGCCCGCCCCCGGGCATCGGGCGGATCAACTGGCTCGCCGCCCCCTTCGGCCCGGACGAGATCGCGGTGCTGCTGCACGCCGACCGGCGCACGGTCACCGCGGCGATCGAGATCGAGGGCCCCGGCGTGGGCCTGCGCGACTCCGAGGACCAGGAGGCGCTGGTCGACCGGTTCGGCAC
Source organism: Streptomyces sp. URMC 124 (assembly GCF_051386455.1). Taxonomy (NCBI): domain Bacteria; kingdom Bacillati; phylum Actinomycetota; class Actinomycetes; order Kitasatosporales; family Streptomycetaceae; genus Streptomyces; species Streptomyces sp. URMC 124. The sequence goes on along the minus strand of NZ_JBPQTS010000259.1, from coordinate 2,974 downwards.
GCTCCTCAAGCACGTCGCCAACGGCGACGGGTACGTGACGCGCATCCAGATGCTCGCCCGCACGCTCCCCGCCGACCCGGACGCCCACGCCAAGGACGTCGAGCGCCGCGGCGACGTCAACTCCCCGGAGTGGCTCAAGGAGTCCTACGACCAGCTGCAGTCGATGGTGTCGACCTCCTCCGAGCAGCACCGCGCCTACCTCGTCGCCTGCATGCACTACACGCGCGAGCTGGCCGCCGAGGCCAACGCCATCGCGCGCGCCTCCCGCCACGACGGCGGCAAGCGGCGCCTGGACCGCGACGGAGGCCTCGCGGTGGTCATGGCGCGCGAGCTGACGGACATCTGCGCCCGCCTCGCCGAGGCCGACATCCGGGTGCGCCAGCCGCTCGGCCAGAGCCGGCTGTCGTCCCTCGTGCACTCCATGTACGACCCGGACCACCCCATCGACCACATCCAGGCCATGACCCAGCGCAACGCCTGGCCCGCCGAGCTGGACGCCATGGAGGCCACCTACCTCCAGGCCAAGACCCGCGAGTCGTCAACGCGCGCACCCTGGTGTCATTCCACCGCATGGGTGAAGGAGTGGCCCATGACGCCGGTGGGCGTCAACTTCCTCGCGCCCCTGCTCGTCCACACCCCGGACGTGATCCGCACGGTCGCGGTCTGCATGGACCTGGAGCCGACCGACGTCGCCATCGAGCGCATGCTGACGGAGAAGACCAACGACGACGCGGACGCCTCCCGCGCCGCCAAGATGAACCGCGTCGTCGACCCGCGCGACGTCGCCCACCACTCCCGGGTCGACCAGCGCGGCGAGGATCTCGCCAGCGGCGCGGCCGGCGTCAACCTCGTCGGGTACATCACGGTGTCGTCGCGCTCGCCGGAGGCGCTCGCGCGCGACAAGCGGACCATAAGAGCCTCGGCCGGCAAGAGCTACCTGAAGCTGGAGTGGTGCGACCGCGAGCACCACCGGGCCTTCGTCAACACCCTGCCGTTCGCGACCGGCATCCGACGATAGGGGCAGTGCCGTGCTCGACCCGCTCGCCTCCCTGACCGACGCGTTCACCAGCTTCCTCTTCGGGAAGGTGGAGACCACGCGGCTGCCCGTACGGACCTCCACCGGCCAGGCGCAGGCCGTCTACCTGCCGACCGCCGCCCCCGGCCTCGGCGACTCCGGCGTGGTCATCGGGCGCGAGGTCTACTCCGGCAAGGGCTACATCTACGACCCCTTCCAGCTCTACGGCCAGCAGCTGCCCGCGCCGCACTGGCTCGTCCTCGGCGAGTCCGGCAACGGCAAGTCGGCGCTGGAGAAGACCTACGTCCTGCGCCAGCTGCGCTTCCGCGACCGGCAGGTCGTCGTCCTGGACGCCCAGGGCGAGGACGGCGTCGGCGAGTGGAACCTGATCGCCCAGCAGCTGGGGATAACACCCGTCCGGCTCGACCCCATGGCGGCCCGCGAAGGCGGCATCCGGCTCAACCCGCTCGACCCCTCGATCACCACGACCGGGCAGCTCGCCCTGCTGCGCACGATCATCGAGGTCGCGATGGGCCGCGGGCTGGACGAGCGCTCCGGCTTCGCCCTCAAGGTCGCCCACGCCTACGTGAACGAGACGATCCTCGACCGGCAGCCGGTCCTGACCGACATCGTGGAGCAGCTGCGGCACCCCGAAGCCGAGTCCGCGGAGACGATGAACGTCGACATAGACGACGTCCGCGCCTGGGGTCTGGACGTCGCCCTGGTGCTGGACCGGCTGGTCGACGGTGACCTGCGGGGCATGTTCGACGGCCCGACGACGGCCGGCATCGACCTCGACGCCCCCCTGATCGTCTTCGACCTCTCCCACATCGACCGCAACTCCATCGCCATGCCCATCCTCATGGCGATCGTGGGCGTCTGGCTGGAGCACACCTGGATCAGGCCCGACCGGAAGAAACGGATCTTCCTGGTCGAGGAGGCCTGGCACATCATCAACTCGCCGTTCGTGGCGCAGCTCTTCCAGCGGCTGCTGAAGTTCGGCCGCCGGCTCGGCCTGTCGTTCGTGGCGGTGGTCCACCACCTGTCCGACGTCGTGGACGGCGCGGCCGCCCGCGAGGCCGCGGCGATCCTGAAGATGGCCTCCACGCGCACCATCTACGCCCAGAAGGCCGACGAGGCCCGCGCCACGGGCCGGGTGCTCGGCCTGCCCCGCTGGGCCGTCGAGATCATCCCGACGCTCACCCCGGGCATCGCCGTGTGGGACGTCAACGGCAACGTCCAGGTCGTCAAACACCTCGTCACCGACATCGAACGCCCGCTCGTCTACACCGACCGGGCCATGACCGAGGACGGCGACTTCGCGCGCGAGCTGGCGGCCGAGGCAGCGGCCGCCGAGCGCGCGGCCGCGGCCCTGGAGGCGGAGTCGGCGGGCGGACCGTACGGCTCGTCGTCGGAGTCGACGGTGGCCTGAGGCGGCGACGGTGGCCCGAGGCGCGGCGGGGGCCGCGGTGGCGGCGAGGGCCGCGGGCGCGGCGGGGCGGAAGCGGAAGCAGGGGGCGGGGCGGATCCATGAGCGAGAGACGACCGGAGCGCGGCATCCCGGACGGGCTGCTGATGGCGGTCATCGGGCTGCTGCTGGCCATGACGCTGCTGGTGTGGGCGGCGACGGGCCTGGCCGCCCTCTTCGCTCACGGCGCCTGGCCGGAGGCGGTCACCCTCACCCGTACGCCCCTGGCGCTGCGGCACCTGGTGACGCAACCACGGGACCTGCCGGCCGCCTGGCCTGACACCCCGCCGGGCACCCTGTCCGGCTACGGCCTCTTCTGGGGCCTCCTGATCGGCGAATTCCTCGTGCTCGTCGTCCTCGGCGTCTTCGTCGTGGGGACGGTGGCGCGGTGGAAGGCGGTACGGGCACGGCGGCGGGCGGACGGGTCGGCGCGGGTGGAGCGGGTGGAGCGGGGCGGTGGGGGCGGCTCGACGCCAGCGGATCCTGTAGCC
>NZ_JBPQTS010000258.1:0-5711 GCF_051386455.1 Streptomyces sp. URMC 124 | reverse complement strand
GGCGGCGGGGACGCGGGCCGGGGCGGGCCCGCCGGGGCCGGGGGAGGGGCGTGAGCGATGGCGAGTGAGCGCTGGCGCGTCCGGGTCGACCGGGGGCTGTGCGTGGGCTCGGGGATGTGCGCGGGGAGCGCCCCGGAGGCGTTCGCGCTCGACGCGGGGAGGCGCTCGCGCCCGGTCGCGGAGGAGACGGAACCCTCCGATCCGGTGTTCGCGGCCGCCGAGTGCTGTCCGGTGGAGGCCATCACGATCAGCGTCCTGGACACGGGTGAGCCCGTCTTTCCCCCGGACTTCCCTCCGGAGGAGTGAAGCGGGGGCGCGTGCAGCAACGCCCTTCGCACACACACGCGTTGTTACTCATGCGTTCCGCACAGTTCCTTGGTGACACATGTGACTGGCCGGGCCCCTGACGGCGTGGAAATCTCTAGGCAACGCAGCCGAGGGGGGCGACGATGGACGCGCGGTACGAGGTCTACTGCCTGGCCGACAGGCACTTCTACGAGACCCCGGACCGCCTGTCCGTCCCGGGGGCGGACGGCGAGGGAGCCCAGGAGAGGGGTTCGTACGAGACCGCCCGCCGCCCCGCCCCCGCCGGCTGGAGCACCGCCCGCCACGGCGACTGGCTCCACGTCTTCCCCGCCGGGGAGGACGGCGGCCCGTGCCCCGCGGGCAGGTGGATCGTCTTGTGCTCCAGGTACTCGGCGAAGCCCTCGGGCCCGAACTCCCGCCCCAGGCCGGAGTTCTTGTAGCCGCCGAAGGGGCCGAACATGTCGAGCGCGAAGGTGTTGACCGAGTACGTGCCGGTGCGCACCCGGCGGGCGACCTCGACGCCGCGTTCGACGTCGCGGGTCCAGACGCTGCCGGAGAGCCCGTAGTCGGAGTCGTCGGCGATGTGCACGGCCTCCTCCTCCGTGTCGTAGGGCAGCAGGCAGATCACGGGGCCGAAGATCTCCTCGCGGGCGATGCGCATGCCGTTGGAGACGTCGCCGAAGAGGGTCGGCTCGACGTACCAGCCCGTGTCGCGGTCCGCGGGCCGGCCGCCGCCCGCGAGCACCTTGGCGCCCTCGCGCTGCCCGAGCGCGATGTACTCCAGCGAGCGCCGCCGCTGCCGTTCGGCGACGAGCGGGCCGACCTGGGTGGCGGGGTCGAGGGGGTCGCCGACGACGAGGGCGGAGGCGGCCGCGGCGAAGCGCTCGGCCAGCTCGGCGTAGTGGGCGCGGGGCGCGAGGATGCGCGTCTGGGCGACGCACGCCTGCCCGTTGTTCATCCAGGCGTTGGGCACGATGCCGGCGACGGCCGCGTCCGGGTCGGCGTCCGGCAGGATGATCGCCGCGGACTTCCCGCCGAGCTCCAGGGTGACGCGGGTGAGGTGACGCGCGGCGACCTCCATGACGCGCTTGCCCGCCGCGACCGAACCGGTGAAGGCCACCTTGTCGACGCCCGGGTGCCCGACGAGGTACTCGCTGACCTCCCGCTCCGCGGGGAGGATGGACAGCACGCCCTCCGGCAGGCCCGCCTCGGTGACGATCTCCGCCAGCAGGTAGGAGTCCAGGGGCGTCTCGGGCGAGGGCTTGAGCACCACCGAGCAGCCGGTCAGCAGCGCGGGCGCGAGCTTGGCCGCGGCCACCAGCTGGGGGACGTTCCACGGCACGACGGCCGCGACGACGCCGACGGGCTCGCGCCGCACCAGCAGCGGCCCGAGGACGCCCGCCCGCCGCTCCTCGTAGGGCAGGTCGCGGGCGACGGCGATGGCGCAGTCCCACACCATCATCGCGCCGAGGGCCTGGGCGAGGACGCTCCAGGAGTACGGGGAGCCGTTCTGGGCGGAGACGGTACGGGCCAGCTCCTCGTGCCGGGCGGCTATGCCGTCCTTGATCCGGGTGACGACCTCGATGCGCTCGGCCGCCGGGCGGTCCGCCCAGACCCCGGAGTCGAAGGAGGCACGGGCGGCGGCCACGGCGCGGTCGACGTCCTCGCGCGAGGCGTGCGGGACGCGGCCGATGACCTCCTCGGTGTGCGGCGACACGACGTCGATGACGGCGCGGCCGGCCGGGTCGGTCATGGTGCCGCCGATGAAGAGCTGCCCGTGCTCGATCAGTCCGCTTCCGCTTCCGTTCCCGCTCCCGTTCCCGTTCGGGTGCCGGTTCAGATCCTGGTCCATGTCCGATGCCTCCCGCGCTTCTGCGGAGCCCTGAGCGTCTAATCTGACGCTGCATCAGACAGTTAGCAGCTCCCCCGGCGCCAGGGCAACGGGGACGGCGGGGGCAAGGGACCGCCGGGACCCGCGGGCCCGGCGGGCTCGGCGGAGCCGGGGCCAGGGCCTGACGGCCGGTCGCCGACCCGGCCGCCCGCCGACCCGGCCGGTTAAAGTGTCCGTGACAACTTCATCCCGCCTCGGAACGGGGAAAGCCGGTGCAAATCCGGCGCTGACCCGCAACCGTGACTACGGCCCGCCGCCCGGCGCCGCCGTACGAGCCGGACCACCCGGGCCAGGCGGCAGGCTTCCGGAGCCGGTCGTACCGCCTGGCGGTGCCGCCCGGTCCACCGGCACCGCCGAGGTATGCGGAGCCGAGCCCGGTGTCACCGCGCGGAGCTCGCGGGGCGGCAGCCGCGCCCGGCCGCGTCACCACGTACCCCGGCGGGCCGGCCACCGCAGTGACACCCACCCGAGAGGCACGACGACCCCATGGCCCCCTCCCTCGCCGTCCACGCGCGCCGCGGCGCCGCGGTCCTGGCCACCGCCGCCGCCCTGAGCACGGCCGTGGTCCCCGCCGCCGTCGCCGACGGCTCCCCGTCCCCGGCCGCCCCGGGGCTCTACGGCACGGCGGACCCCAAGTTCGACAGTGTCTTCCGCCAGTCCCTGGCCTTCATGGCGCAGAGCGCGACGGGCGTCACCCCGGCGAGGCAGGCCGTCGACTGGCTCGCCGGCCAGCAGTGCGCCGACGGCGGCTTCCCCGGCTACCGCGCCGACACGAGCAAGGCCTGCGACCCCAAGAAGGACGAGTTCACGGACGCCACCGCCGCGGCCGTGCAGGGCCTCGCGGCCGCCGGCGGCCGCTCGGAGTCGGTCAAGAAGGGCCTCGACTGGCTCAAGGCCCACCAGAACGACGACGGCGGCTGGGGCTACCAGGCCGGCAGCCCCACCGACGCCAACTCCACCTCCATCGCCCTCGGCGCGTTCGCCGCGGCCGGCCAGGACCCGGCCAAGGAGGCCGCCAAGGGCGGCAAGAACCCCGTCGAGACGCTGCTGACCTTCCAGCTCGGCTGCGACGCGAAGGAGCAGGGCGAGCGCGGCGCGTTCGCGTACCTCAAGGACGACAAGGGGCTGCGCGCCGACAACCTCGCCAGCGCCGCCGCCGGGCTCGCCACGCGCGGCAAGGGCTACCTCGTCCGGCCCCCGAAGGACGCCGATCGGCCGGTCACAGCACTGGAGTGCTCCGGCGACGACCAGGCGAAGCCGAAGGACGCCGCCGCGTCCGGCGAGGCCGTCGACGGCTACCTCGTGGCCGCCCTGGAGAAGAACGGCGGCTACCTGCTGCCGTCGATGCCCGGCGCCCCCGCCAAGCCCGACCAGGGCAACACGGCCGACGCCGCCCTCGCCCTCGCCGCCGGCGGGCACCGCGCGGCCGCGGAGAAGCCCCTGAAGTGGCTGCAGTCCAAGGAGAGCGGCACCGCCGAGTGGGCCAAGGACCAGCCCGGCCGCCTCGCCAAGCTGATCCTGGCCACGCACGCGGCGGGCGGCAACCCGCGCGACTTCGCGGGCACCGACCTGGTGGCGCAGCTCGGCGCCACCGGCCCGGCCCCGGAGAAGAAGGCCACCGGCGGCATGGGCAAGGAGGACGAGAAGGACGACGACTCCGTCACCGTCAACGTGTGGTGGATCGTGGGCGTCGGCCTGGCCTTCGGCGCCGGCATCGGCTTCCTGATCAGCGGCCGCAAGAAGAAGCAGCAGCTGTGACGCCGGCCGCTGCGGTGCGCGGCGCGGTGACGCGTAGTGCGGTCAGGCGCGGCGCGGTGACGCGGGGCGGCGCGGTCGCCGCGCTCGCCGCCGTGCTCCTCACCCTCCTCGGCGCCCTCCTCGGCGCCGCGCCCGCGCAGGCCGCCGGATACCGGTACTGGTCGTTCTGGCAAAGCTCCGGCGGGCAGTGGGCCTACGCCGCGCAGGGCCCGGCCACGAGCCGCCCCGGCGACGGCGAGGCCGTCGGGTTCCGGTTCGCCGTCAGCGCGGACTCCTCCGACGCCGCGAAGCCGCGGGCCGCCGCCGACTTCGGAGCGGTCTGCGACGGCACGCCTGCCAAGGACGGGACGAAGCGCGTCGCCGTCGTCCTCGACTTCGGCACGGCCGGGGACGCCCCCGCGGGCGAGACGCCGCCCGCCGCCCGCACGGCCTGCGCCCGGGTGGGCGAGGACGCGACCGCGGGCGAGGCGCTGGCCGCCGTCGCCAAGCCGCTGCGCTACGACTCCTCCGCCCTGCTGTGCGCCATCGCGGGCTACCCGCGAACGGGCTGCGGCGAGCAGGTGGCCGGGCAGAAGGCGTCGGAGAGCGCTTCCCCGAAGCCGGCCGCCGCCGACAGCGGCAGCGAAGGCGACGGCGGCCCCTCGGCCGGGCTGATCGGCGGTATCGCCGCCGTGGTCGTCCTGGGCGCGGCGGCCTTCTGGCAGGCACGCCGACGCCGCGCATGAGCGACGGGAGGAAGCGGGTGCGGGGAGGGGCCGAAGTCAGCGCCGGGGGCGCGCCGCTGACCTCGCGCGCCTCCGCACTCCACGCGGGCGCCTGGTGGGTGTGGGCGCTCGGTCTGGCCGCGGCGGCCTCCCGCACCACGAACGTCCTGCTGCTCGGCCTGCTGATCGCCGTCGCCGGTTACGTCGTCGCCGCACGGCGCACCGACGCGCCCTGGGCGCGCTCGTACGGGGCGTTCCTCAAGCTCGGCCTCGTCGTCATCGGCATCCGGCTCGCCTTCGCCGTGGTGCTGGGCTCCCCCGTCCCGGGCACGCACACGCTCTTCGTCCTGCCCGAAATACCCCTGCCCGACTGGGCGCGGGGCGTGCGCATCGGCGGCCGGGTCACGGCCGAGGGGCTGGTCTTCGCGTTCGCCGACGGCATGAAGCTGGCCACGCTGCTGGTGTGCGTGGGCGCCGCCAACGCGCTCGCCAACCCGGCGCGGCTGCTGAAGTCCCTGCCCGGGGCGCTGTACGAGGCGGGCGTCGCGGTCGTCGTCGCGATGACGTTCGCGCCGAACCTCGTCGCCGACGTCCAGCGGCTGCGCGCGGCCCGCCGCCTGCGCGGACGCCCCGACCGCGGCTTCGCCGCCCTGCTCCAGGTGGGACTGCCGGTGCTGGAGGGCGCGCTGGAGCGCTCCGTGGCACTGGCCGCGTCGATGGACGCCCGCGGCTACGGCCGTACGGCGCAGGTGCCGCGCGCGGTCCGCCGCACCACGAGCGCGCTGACCCTGGGCGGCCTCATGGGCGTCTGCGCCGGCACGTACGGGCTGCTCGCCGACCAGGGCGCGGGGTACGGCATGCCGGTCCTGCTGGCCGGCCTCGCCGCCGCGCTGGCGGGCCTGTGGCTGGGCGGCCGCCGCTCGGTCCGCACGCGCTACCGGCCGGACCGCTGGGGCGCGCGGGCCTGGCTCGTCTCCGCCTCCGGCGTGGCGGTGGCGGCCCTGATGATCCGCGCGAACACGTACGCGCCGGGCGCCCTCCACCCACCGGCC
>NZ_JBPQTS010000257.1:0-5713 GCF_051386455.1 Streptomyces sp. URMC 124 | reverse complement strand
GTCGCGCGCCGCAGGCGCGCGCGGTTGGGTCCGGCGCGCCGTGCCGCACCCCCGGCAAGGGGAACGGCGCGCGGGGAACGCCAAACGGCGCCGCACCCGGGTGTGGGGAACGGCGCCGTACCGGCAAGGTCAGAGCTTGGGGAGGACCTGGGCCAGGAGCTGGCCCATGCGGGACGCGGAGTCGCGCCCGGCCTGGAGGACCTCTTCGTGGTTCAGCGGCTCACCGGTCATGCCCGCGGCCAGGTTGGTGACCAGGGAGATGCCGAGGACCTCGGCGCCCGCCTCGCGGGCCGCGATGGCCTCGAGCGTGGTGGACATGCCGACGAGGTCGCCACCGAGGGTGCGGACCATGCGGATCTCGGCCGGCGTCTCGTAATGCGGGCCGGGGAGCTGGACGTAGACGCCCTCCTCCAGGGTCTCGTCCACCTCCTTGCACAGCGCGCGCAGACGGCGGGAGTAGAGGTCGGTGAGGTCGACGAAGTTGGCGCCGACGATCGGCGAGGTCGCCGTCATGTTGATGTGGTCGCTGATCAGCACGGGCTGGCCGGGGCGCATGCCCTCGCGGAGGCCGCCGCAGCCGTTGGTGAGGACGACGGTCTTGCAGCCGGCGGCGACGGAGGTGCGCACGCCGTGGACGACGGCGGCGACGCCGCGGCCCTCGTAGTAGTGCGTGCGGCCGAGGAAGACCAGGGCGCGCTTGTCGTTGATCTTGTACGAGCGGACCGTGCCGGCGTGGCCCGCCACGGCGGCGGCGGTGAAGCCGGGGAGCTCGGTGACGGGGAACTCGGCCTCCGGGGCGCCGAGCGCCTCGGTCGCCGGGAGCCAGCCGCTGCCCATGACCAGGGCGACGTCGTGGGTCTCGGCGCCGGTCAGCTCGCGCAGACGGGCGGCGGCGGCGTCCGCCGCGGCGTACGGGTCGGCCTGGATGTCGGGAGTAACTGATGCGTTCACGCGGACGAGGGTAGCCGCTTATCGCCTACGCGCGTAGATGTCACTGCTCACGGTGTTCCGATTGTTGCTTTGTGGGTTGTGACGAGATGCAGTCGTCACTCCCCGGCGCCGATCGTCAGCAGGGGCGCTTGCGGAGCTCCATCACGTAGTCGTGGGGAGCGCCCGCGGACTCCGCGGCGTCGGCGATCTCGCCCAGGTAGCGGGCGGAGGGCAGGCCGCCCTCGTAACCGTTCAGGACGTAGATCCACGCGGGCTCCTCACCGTCCAGAGTGTGCACGCGGACGCGCATCCGGCGGTAGATGTCGAGGCCGACACCCTCCCAACGGTCCATCGAGTCCTCGTCCATCGGAGCGATGTCGTAGAGGGCGACGAAGACCTGGGAGCGGGGTGCCTCGACGACGGTCGCGAGCGCGCCCTCCCAGCCCAGCTGCTCGCCGCCGAAGGTCAGCCGCCAGTCGGCGAGCCAGCCCGTGCCGCGCAGCGGCGAGTGGGGTGCGCGGCGGGACATCAGCCGCGCGTCGAGGTTGCCGGCGTACGCGGCGTAGAGCGACATGGTTTCGAGGGTACGGGAGTGAGGCGCGACGGCATTTGGGATGGCAGTCTCGAAGGGAGGTTCGTCCGGAACCTCCTGCCGGTTCTCGCACGGATTGCCGTATGCATGCGGGTACGGATCCGCTGGGGAGGCCCCGGGAGAAGTCACTTCGACGGGTACGGGACAATGGAGTACGTGACTCGGATCGTGATCATCGGTGGCGGACCCGGCGGCTATGAGGCGGCGCTCGTCGCCGCGCAGCTCGGTGCGGAGGTGACCGTCGTCGATTGCGACGGTCTGGGCGGGGCGTCGGTGCTCACCGACTGTGTGCCCTCGAAGACGCTCATTGCGACGGCCGAGGTGATGACGACCTTCGACTCCTCGTACGAGGAGCTCGGGATCATCGTCGCCGACGACACGCCGCACATCGAGCAGGCGGCCCGGGTCGTCGGCGTGGACCTGGGCAAGGTCAACCGCCGCGTGAAGCGGCTCGCGCTCGCGCAGTCGCACGACATCACGGCCTCCGTCACCCGCGCGGGTGCACGCGTGCTGCGCGGCCGGGGACGGCTGGAGCCGAACCAGGCGCCGGACGGGTCGCGCCGCGTGATCGTGACGGCCGCGGACGGCACCGAGGAGACGCTCGTCGCGGACGCGGTGCTGGTCGCCACCGGCGCGCACCCGCGCGAGATCCCCGACGCCCAGCCGGACGGCGAGCGCATCCTGAACTGGACCCAGGTCTACGACCTGGACGAGCTCCCCGAGGAGCTCATCGTGGTGGGCTCCGGTGTGACCGGCGCCGAGTTCGCCGGTGCGTACCAGGCGCTGGGGTCCAAGGTGACGCTGGTGTCGTCGCGGGACCGCGTGCTGCCCGGCGAGGACCCCGACGCCGCCGCCGTGCTGGAGGACGTCTTCCGGCGGCGCGGCATGAACGTCATGGCGCGCTCGCGCGCGCAGTCCGCCAAGCGCGTCGGCGACCGGGTCGAGGTCACGCTCGCGGACGGCCGGGTCATCACCGGCACGCACTGCCTCATGGCGGTCGGCTCGATCCCGAACACGGCCGGGATAGGCCTGGAGGAGGCCGGGGTCCGGCTGAAGGAGTCCGGGCACATCCACACCGACCGGGTCTCGCGCACCAGCGCGCCGGGCGTCTACGCCGCCGGCGACTGCACGGGCGTGCTCGCGCTCGCGTCGGTCGCGGCGATGCAGGGGCGCATCGCGATGTACCACTTCCTGGGTGATGCGGTCGCGCCGCTCAACCTGAAGTCGGTCTCCGCGAACGTCTTCACCGACCCCGAGATCGCGACCGTCGGCTACACCCAGGCCGACGTCGACAGCGGGAAGATCGACGCCCGTATGGTCAAGCTGCCGCTGCTGCGCAACCCGCGCGCGAAGATGCAGGGCATCCGGGACGGCTTCGTGAAGCTGTTCTGCCGGCCCGGCACGGGCATCGTGGTGGGCGGCGTCGTGGTCGCCCCGCGGGCGAGCGAGCTCATCCACCCGATCTCCCTCGCGGTCGACAACAGCCTGACCGTCGAGCAGATCGCCAACGCGTTCACCGTGTACCCGTCGCTGTCCGGTTCGCTGGCGGAGGTCGCCCGGCAGCTCCACTCGCGCAAGACGCAGCGCGAGGCTTAGGGGCCGGATTGTTGCGCTGAGTGGCCGGGGAGGCTTTGGCCTTGAGTCCGGGCCTCCTATACCACTTTGAGCGTTCCACAGCGGACAACTTCCGTTAATTGCTGCAACCTGCTGAAAACGGATGGGCGTTGGCGTTACTGTCGGTTTCGTGTTCGCTGCAGAACGTCGTCAATTGATCCTCGAAATGGTGCGGGCCAACGGGGCGGTTTCGCTCCGTGAGCTCGCCCGCGTCGTCCAGACCTCCGAAGTGACCGTACGGCGGGACGTGCGCGCACTGGAGGCAGAAGGACTGCTGGACCGCCGGCACGGCGGTGCGGTGCTGCCCGGAGGCTTCACCAGGGAGTCCGGCTTCCCGCAGAAATCCCATCTAGCGACCGCCGAGAAGACGGCCATCGCCGATCTCGCGGCGAGCTTCGTCGAAGAAGGCGAAGCCGTCGTCGTCGGCGCCGGTACGACCACGCAGGAGCTGGCCCGCCGGCTCGCGCGCGTCCCGGGACTGACCGTCGTCACCAACTCCCTGCTCGTCGCCCAGGCCCTCGCCCACGCCAACCGCGTGGAGGTCGTCATGACGGGCGGCACGCTCAGAGGATCCAACTACGCACTGGTGGGCAGCGGCGCCGAGCAGTCCCTGCACGGGCTGCGGGTGACGCGCGCGTTCCTGTCGGGCAGCGGGCTCACCGCGGAGCGGGGCCTGTCCACGTCCAACATGCTCTCCGCGAGCGTGGACCGGGCGCTGGTGCAGGCGGCGGCGGAGGTCGTCGTGCTCGCCGACCACACGAAGCTGGGCACGGACACGATGTTCCAGACCGTGCCCACGGATGTGATCACCCGGCTCGTGACGGACGAGCCGCCGTCCCACGACGACCGCGCGGCGACGGAGCTGCAGGCCCTCGCCGACCAGGGCGTCCACATCTCGGTGGCCGGGCCCGGCGCGGGCTCCGGGCAGGGGCCCGGCTCCGGGCCCACGGGGGCGGTCTCGGGCGGAGGCGGGGGCGGCGAGCAGGTGCCCCAGCAGCAGCGGCGCCGGGACGTTCCCCCGCTCCCGGGCCAGCGCCGCACCCACGGCACCCACCACTTGCCCCCGGGCCCGCCGGGCCCCTCAGGGCCCAGCCCGTCCCCCTCGCAACTCCGCAGCGAGCCCCCGACGGCGACGGCCAGGGTGGCGGACCTGGCCCCCAGGCGCCGGTAGCTCCCGGGCGCCCTCAGGATCCTTCGGGGCAGGGCTCGGTGGCCAGGCCCTGGACGGTCAGGGTCAGGAGGCGGTCGGGGAGCCGGGGGTCGTCCGGGGACTGTTCCGCGGCCAGCGAGATCGCGTTCGTCAGCTGCATGACGTCGGCGATGTCGACATCGGCGCGGACGGCCCCCGCGGCCTGCGCGCGGGCCAGGAGCAGGCTCCCCGCCTCCCGCATGGGAAGGCTGCAGCGCGACATCGCCGAGGCCTCGTCCGACTGGGCGGCGAGCAGGGCCCGCGAGAGCCCCCGGTAGGTGCTGGCGTGCGCCACGCACGCCCGGAGCCAGTCCATCAGGGCCCGGCACGGCTCGGGCGAGGCCAGGAGCTCGCGGGAGCGGGCGATGAGCCCGTCGAGCTCGCCCTGGAAGACGGCGCTCATCAGCGCCGTGCGGTTGGGGAAGTGGCGGTAGAGCGTGCCGATGCCGACCCCCGCCCGGCGGGCGACGTCCTCCAGGGAGGCTTCCGTGCCGTTCTCGGTGAATGCGGTCCGGGCTTCCGCGAGCAGCCGCTCGTAGTTGCGCCGGGCGTCCGCCCGCATGGGGCGTGGCGACGCGTGCGTGGTCTCCGTGGCCATGGCTGCCGAGTCCTCCCTGTGTCTCCCCGCCTGCCAAGCATGCCACTGGCTCCAGCGGCGGAAGGGCGTCACTCGGACGGGGGATGTTGTACACACTGGCTGGTGCGTACTGTTTCAGCATGGACACCTACTCCCTCGTCGAGGCTCGCAACCAGCTCGGGCAGCTCGTGGGCCGTGTGCGGCACGGCCGCGAGCCCATCCTGATCAGCGAGTACGGCAAGCCGGCGGCAGTGCTGATGCCCATAGAGGAACTGGAGGAGCTCCAGAGGCTTCGCGACGAGGCGGATCTGGCGCTGGCGCAGTCCATCCGGGAGGACCCCGAAGCGCGGTGGGTTCCCCAGGACGAGGTGCTGGCCGTCATCGAGGCGGATGAGGCTGCGGATCGGAAGGCTTGCTGAGTGTCCTGGACCGTGGTGTGGGAGGAGCGGGCACTGGCCGAGCTCCGTCGTTTACGTCTTCTCGACCCCACGGGCGCGAAAGCGTGCGTCATGGCGAGCAGGGCCCTGGGCGATGACCCGAAGCCCGAAGCCGCCTCAGCCCTCGGAGGGTCCGGCTACTACCGGCTCTCTGTCGGATGCTGGCGAGTGCTGTACCAGGTGGAGGACGACACGGTGTACGTCATGAATGTCGGTCGCACCATCTGAACCGCCGGAACGCGAGTGGGCCCCTGCCGATGGCAGGGGCCCACTCGCGTCGGTTGTCAGCCGTCCGCGTCAGTCCTTGATTTCGCAGATGACGGCGCCGGAGGAGACGGACGCGCCGATCTCGGCGGTGATGCCCTTGACCGTGC
>NZ_JBPQTS010000256.1:0-5883 GCF_051386455.1 Streptomyces sp. URMC 124 | reverse complement strand
CGCCAAGCCCGCCATTCCGGTCAGCGTCACCCCGCCCGCCCCCTCGGAGCGGACGAAGCAGCAGCCGCTGCCCCCGAAGCCGGGCGGCGGCGGTCCCACCGTTCCGCCGGCGGCGGGGCAGCCCGCGGCGCCGCTGGACCTGCTGGCGCAGCTGACGAACACGCCTCCGCCGCCGGAGACGCCCGTCCGCACGGTCCTGCGCCGGGTGAAGATCTGGACGCCGCTGGTCGTGCTGCTGGCGATCGTCTTCTGCGTGGTGCAGGCGTTCCGCCCGCTGCCGGAGCCGAAGCTGGTGCTCACGGCGAACAAGGCGTTCAAGTTCGACGGCGACAAGGCGCAGATGACGTGGCCGGCGACCGGCCAGGCGTACGTCGAGGTCGACGGTCTCGGCCCGCTGGGCGAGTCCGGCGAGGAGAAGCCCGTCCCGATCGCGAGCGTCACGAAGGTGATGACCGCGTACATCACCCTTCGTGATCACCCGATGAAGAAGGGTGACAAGAAGGGCGCCCTCATGACGGTCGACTCCAAGGCGGTGAGCGACTACCAGAAGGGCAAGCCGGAGGGCGAGTCGCTGGTCCGGGTCACCGAGGGCCAGAAGCTCTCGGAGTACGAGGCGCTGGAAGCGCTGATGCTGCCGTCGGCGAACAACATCGCCAAGCTGCTGGCCCGCTGGGACGCCGGTTCCGAGGAGGCGTTCGTCAAGAAGATGAACGACACCGCCAAGGACCTCGGCATGGTGAACACGACGTTCACCGACCCGAGCGGCTTCGACGCGACGACGAAGAGCACCGCGAAGGACCTGGTGAAGCTGGGCAGGAAGGCCATGGCGGACCCGGTCTTCAAGGAGATCTCGGGGCTGACGGAGTACATCGACAGCAACGGCGAGAAGCAGAAGAACTTCAACCCGATCGTTCCGCTGTACGGCACCGGCATCAAGACCGGTACGACCACCGCGGCCGGCGGCAACCTGCTCTTCGCCGCGGAGAAGAAGATCGGCGGCACCACGCAGCTGATCATCGGAGCGGTGCTGGCGCAGCACAAGACGCCGATCATCGACTCGGTGGTCGCGGCGACCAAGGACGCCATCGAGTCCGCGAAGAAGGCGCTCGAGGCGAAGACGGTCGTCAAGAAGGGCGACGTCGTGGGCGCCGTGGACGACGGCCTCGGCGGCCGCACCCCGGTCGTGGCGACCAAGGACGTCACGGCCGTCGGCTGGGCGGGTCTGACCGTCGGCCTGGCGCTCAACGACGGCGGCCACAAGCTGCCGCACGCGGCGAAGTCGGGTGCCGAGGTCGGCATGCTGACCGTGGGCAGCGGCCCGGGCCAGGTCCGGGTGCCGGTGGCGCTGAAGAAGCCGCTGGCCGAGCCGGGCTTCGGCGCGAAGCTCACGCGCCTCGGCTGAGGCGCACCGGGGGCGGCGGTCGCCGCCCCTGCCGGTCCCTCGCGGCGTGCTAGCGTCGCGAGGGTTTGAGCACGGCCGCGCCGTGCCGCTACCCGCAGGACCGGGGCAGCGTGAAGATGGGGGTTGACCTCGGGGAAGACGGGGAGACGGAGTGACCACGGTGGATCCGGCACGGGCCGGCAGGCCGGACGAGCCGGGTGAGCAGGACGGGCGGGGTTCCGTCCGGCCGGGAGCCCCGCAGCCGTCCGGCGGTACGGGTCTGCGCGGGCGTCTGCGGCGCGCGGCGCGCGCGGCGGCCGGCCGGCCCGTCCTCGCGACCCTGGGCGTGGCCGCGGTGCTGCACGTGCTGTGGGTCTTCGTCTTCGCGAACAGCGGCGGCGACCTGGCCGCCCAGGACGCCTGGGCCGAGTTCGTGGGCCAGCACCCCGACTCGGCGTACAACCTCGCCTGGTACGGCGGCATGCACCCCGTCTCGTACAGCGTGATCTCGCCGTACCTGATGGCCAGCATCGGCGTCCGCACCACGATGATGATCGCGGGCACGCTCTCCGCGGGCCTGATCGCCCTGCTGCTCGTGCGCAGCAGGGTCGTGCGCCGGCCGCTCGTGCCGGCCCTGTACGGCACCTTCGCGCTGGTCTGCAACGCGATCTCCGGCCGGGTCACCTTCGGGCTCGGCACGATGTTCGGCCTGGCGGCCGTCGCCGTGATCTTCGCCTGGCCGATGCGCTGGCGCTCGGAGGGCAAGTACCGCTGGGGCCGCGCGGGCCTGGCCGCGCTGGCCGCCGCGCTGGCGACGGCGTCGAGTCCGGTCGCCGGCCTGTTCGTGGGCTTCGTCGCGGCCGCCCTGTGGCTGGGCAAGCGCCGCCCGGCGGCGTACGCGCTGGGCGTCTCCCCGGCCGTCGTGGTGGGCCTGTCGGCGTGGCTGTTCCCGTTCTCGGGCCACCAGCCGATGCAGTTCGTCTCGGCGATCCTGCCGCTGCTCAGCGGCGTTTTCGGGGTGCTGTTCGTCCCGAAGGAGTGGCGCACGGTCCGGATGGCCTCGGCGCTCTACGTCCTGGCCGTCCTGCTGGTCTGGCTCATCCCCTCCCAGATCGGCACCAACGTCTCCCGGCTCGGCATGATCTTCGGCGGGACGGTGCTGGTCGCGGCCCTGCCGGAGCTGAACGTGCCGCGGCCGGCCGAGCTGCTCAAGAGCGGCCTGCGCTGGACGGCGCTCATTCTGGCGCTGGCCACGTGCACGGTGTGGCAGCTCGCCGTCTCCATCGGCGACATCATGCACACCACGCCCGCCGCGTCCTGGGCCCGCGAGCTCGCGCCCCTCGTGCACCGGCTGCACCAGTCCGAGGCGGCGGGGGGCCGGGTTGAGGTCGTGCCCGCCCGCAGCCACCGCGAGTCCTCGGCCCTCAGCCCGTACGTCAACCTCGCCCGCGGCTGGAACCGTCAGGCCGACCGCGAGCGCAACCCGCTCTTCTACGAGCCCGGCCTGCTCACCTCCTCCAGCTACCGCGCCTGGCTCGACCGCTGGGCCGTGCACTACGTCGTGCTGCCCACCGACGAGCCGGACCCCGCGGCCGTCGACGAGGCCAAGCTCGTCGCCGAGGGCCAGCCGTATCTGCGCGAGGTGTGGTCCGACGGCAACTGGCGGCTGTACGAGGTCGAGTCGCCGACTCCCCTCGCCGACCCCCCGGCGGTCGTGGAGCGCTCGGACGCCGAGGGCCTGACGATCAAGGTGGATAAGGCGGGCCCGGTCCTCATCCGCATCCCGTACTCCCCGTGGCTGGGCCTGGTCGACGAGGACGGCAAGGACGTCCGTCCCCCGAAGGCGGGCCAGCGCGGCGAGCCGCCGGTCAACGTCAACGGCTGCCTGTCCAAGGAGGTCCAGGAGGCCCGCGAGGACAAGCCGGAGGACAACTGGACGCTGCTGCGCGCGCCGAAGCCGGGCACGTACCACATCGTGGCGCGCTACAAACTGCCGCGCGGCACGGGGTGCCCGGACAACCTGGCGAAGTAGCGCCGCCGGGCGGCTCACTCGCAGACGCGCGGCGGTGAGCCGGCTGTCCGCGGCGCACCGCCGAGGCTCTGCCGCACGCTCTCCAGGTAGGTCAGCACCTTCTGCTGCCGGTCGGGTCCCGGGGCGCTGAGGTAGTCCAGCACGGCGTGCTGGAAGGCGAAGCGCATCCGCAGCGGCATGACGTCCGAGGCGTCCAGGCACTTGGGGCGCTGGGGGTCGCGGAGGGCCTTGCCGATGCGGGCGTTGAGCGGCTCGTGTTCCGGCGCGGGCTGCGGTGCGTCCCGGGTGACGAAGAAGGGGCGGCCGGGGTTGGTTTTCTCCGTCTCGGCCTTGCTGACGTTCCCGCCCTTCTTGGGGTCGGGCACTTTGGCCCACGCTTTCTGGGCCTCCTCGTCGGCGAGGAACCGCATCAGGTCCTCGGCGGCCTTGCTCTTGCCGAACAGCGTCGCGAAGTCCGCGGACACCTCGTAGGCGGGCGGCTGCAGGGCGATCCGCGGCAGCACCTCCCGGGTGGGCAGGAAGCCCGCGCGCTTGGTGTAGTCGGACGTGCGGATGAACGAGCCCTGGTGTTGCAGGGTGCAGGGCTCCTTGAAGAGGTCCGTTCCGAAGTCCTGGGCGAGGGCGGCCGTCGCCGTGCTCGGGGTGAAGACGTCCCCGAAGGCCTTCCAGGCCTCGGACACCGCGCCCCGCGACCACGGCAGCTCGCCCCGGGCCCACTGCTCGTACACCTTCTTGCCGCTCTGCTGCAGCAGGATGTCCTCGATCCAGTCGGTGCCGGGCCAGCCGGACGTGGCGTCGCCGCCCATCCCCGCGCACCACCGGCCGCTCCGCCGGCGCGCGGGGTCGTACCAGACGATGCTCTTCAGGTCGGCCTTGACCGCGACGGCGTAGACCTTGTCACCGGGGAACCTGGGCGCCCACAGCGGGTCGTACTTCTTCAGGGCCCCCTTCAGGACGGGGGTGAGCTCCCGGGGCGTCGGCTTCGAGCCGACGTAGGCGTAGACCTCGCCGAGACTGGGCAGAATCGCGACGTCCGGTGCGTTTCCCGAATTGAGCCGGGAGATCAGCGCTTCGCGGAGGGCCGTGGTGCCCTCGTAGTGCACTTCGACGTGGTATTTCGCGGAGTAGGCGTTCAGCAGCTGTTTGAAACGCTTCTCCTCGGCGCCGGTCCACGGGGCCAGGACGCTGATGCGGCCGTTGTGCTCGCTGCGCGGGCCACTGGTGCTCACCGCGAAGAACAGGACCATCCACAGGGCGAGGAGGACGGTCCCGGTCTCGAACGAGCGGATCCTCCGGCCGAGGCTCCGCGGCACCCGGGCGAAGCGGTATTCCTCGATGCGGGGCTGGAGGCCGAGGACGATCAGGGCGGCGATGACGAACGCCGCCAGGGGTATCCAGGTGGGGACGGCCGTGAGCCAGTCCGGGGCGGTCATGTGCTCGTGTGCCGTGTCCGGGTCGAGGCCCTCGATCCGGCGCTCTCCCCGGAGGGTGCCGTGAGCCCACCGGAGGTCGGACTGCAGGCGCAGGGCGGCGGTCAGGAGCAGGGGCATGAGCACGGCCACCAGCAGCGTGGCGCCCGCGAGGGGGCCGCTGAAGCGGCGGCGGAAACGGCGGCGCAGGAAGAGCTGGGCGTCGATGAGCAGCCAGGTCAGCGCGGCCCACAGCGCCACGGCCGTCCCCCAGGCCAGCAGCACCAGCCAGCCGGCCTCCGTCTGCCCCTTCAAGGCGCGGGCGTGACGGGCCTGGACGACCGCGAGCCGGGCGAAGACACCGCTGTCGTCGCGGGTCAGGGTGCTGTCCGCGTAGCGCAGGTAGGCGTTGCGGAGCTTCTCGTCGGCGTGGCTGCGGGCGGCCTGCTGGATCAGGTAGTCGTACGAGGAGAGCTGGCCGGCCGCGGTCTCCAGCACGTTCCGGCCCGAGGGCGTGACCGTGGTGGCGGCGGCCCTGTCCAGGCTCCTGAAGGCGGCGTTGATGTGCTCCTGGTAGTTCGCGCCCGCCCCCTCGGTCGCGGGAACCGTCTCGTCGACCGGTGTGCTCAACGCGGCCTGCGCGGCCTTCAGCGACTCCCGCAGGTCCTTCTCCGTGGCAGCCACGTGCCCCACCGCCTGCGCCGTCCGGTCGGGCACGGCATCGGCGCCGCGGCTCACCCCCCAGTAGGCCGTCATGAGAGAGCCGCATGCCAGGGCGGTGGCCGTCAGCAGCACGGCCAGGCGGCGCACGAGCCACGGCCTGGTGTCCCTCGGAGACGTCATGCCGACGGCTCCGCCGACGCGCTCTCCGGCGGCTCGTGCTGCCCCGCCGGCCCGGGGCGAGCGGAGAGGCCGTACCGGCACTGGGAACAGACCTTCGCGCTCCCGGGGGAGACCCGCCCGCAGCGGGGGCACTGCACATCGGACGCGCCGGACGCGCCGGCCTCCGCGGCAGCGGGCTCGCCGCGCTGCCCGGGCACGGGCGGCGGCGGGGGCGGCGG
>NZ_JBPQTS010000255.1:0-5986 GCF_051386455.1 Streptomyces sp. URMC 124 | reverse complement strand
CGCCCACCCCGTCGTCGACCGCCTCCACCACCAGCAGCCCCTCGCACTGCCGTGCCGACACGCTGACCGCCTGCGCCTGCGCGTACTTGGCCGCGTTCGACAGCGCCTCGCACACCGCGAAGTAGGCCGTCGACTCCACCAGCGGCGGGTAGCGCCGGTCCTCCACCGAGACCACCACCGGCACCTGCGCCTGTTCCGCCAGCGCGGTCACCGCCGGGCCCAGCCCTTCCCGGGTCAGCACGGCCGGATGGATGCCGCGGGCGATGCCCCGCAGATCCTCCAGCGCCATGCGCAGCGTGCGGTCGGTCTCGGCCACCGTGTGCCGGAGCCCGCCGTCCTCCGCGTCCGCGAGCCGCGCGTCCAGGCGCCGCAGCGACATCAGGGCGAAGACCAGCCGGGTCTGCGCGCCGTCGTGCAAGTCCCGCTCCAGGCGTCGTCGTTCCCGGTCGGCCGCCTCCAGGATGCGGGAGCCGACCGCGCGGGACTCCCGCCCGCGTGCCGCGGCCTGCGACCGCAACCGGATGTTCTCCAGGCACAGCCGGACCGACGCGCCCACAGCGGCCAGCAACTGCGGGTCCTCGCCCAGGGCCGCGTCGTGCACCAGCACCGCCGAGGGCCGCTCCCGGCCGTCCACCGCGGTGACGCTCCTGCCCGACCCCGGGTACGGGCCGCGCAGCACCCGCCCGGCCGGGTCGAGGTAGCCGCCTGCCGTCTGCGACCACAGGCCAAGCCGCAGCAAGGGATCGCCCAGCAGGTGCGCCAGGACGTCCTGCAGCCGCCGCGGCGTGGGGTCCGCGCCCACCTCGATCACCACGCTGCCCACCGCCGCACGCCGCAGCCGCATCCGTAACAGCCCCACCAGGAACGTCACGGGCACCGCCGCCTCGCTCAGGTCCGACAGCAGCGCGGGCGTCGACGCACTGGGCCCCAGCAGGCCGGGCGCGGCCACGTACAGCACCTCCCAGCCCACCAGCGCCAGGGCGACCAGCAGCGCGATCCACGCCGGCAGCAGCGCCCGGCGCCGCGCGGTGCTGCTCGCCCGCCAGTTGCGCACCAGCGCGACGACGACCACCACGATCAGCAGCGCGCCCGTCCACCGGTAGACGAGGTCGATGCCCTCGAAAAACTCCCGTCCCGGCCGGAACAGCAGTGCGTTGGGGCCGCAGTCGGCGCACGTGAGGTAGGTCGCGTCACGGTGGGCCGACGGGTCGAAGGTGAGCACGCGCACCAGCCCGCCGATCGCCACGAGCAGATAGGCACCGGCGACCACGCGCCGGGCGAGAACCGTGGTGAGACGGCCGAAGGGGAAGACCAGAAGGAGGTGCGCCAGCACGGCCAGGTTCAGCGCCTCCCACCACGCGCCGAGCGCGAACAGCGCCGGCACGCTGGTCCCTTGCAGATTGCCGACGAACCACGTCACGCCCTCGGCCACCATCAGCCGCCCCGTGCGGTTGGCCGGGCGCCGCCACCAGGCGATCAGCCCGGCGCCGGCGTACGTCCAGCCGACCGCCAGATCGCGCAGGACGTCCGCCTGCGTGGCGCCCGTGCGCCCGTAGGCCCAGGCCCCCGCACAGCCGGCGCCGACGGCCAGGACCGCCGCGCCCCCGACGGCCCGTCCGGGCCCGCCGCCGAGCCCGACACCCACACTCCCGCTCCCACAGGAGCCGGCTCTGCCCAGAACCCCACCCACGGGCACCACCATAGGGCAGGCGCCCCGCAGGTCGGCGTAAACGCGAGCGCGTGTCCTGCGGCCGAACGCTCTTTTGCAGAGGGGGCGTTCACGCGCTCCCCGGACGGCACGCGTGCGGCCCGGCGGCCTCACCGGCCGGCAGCAGCCCAGGCCGCGGCGAACCGGCGCACCGACGCGAAACGCCGCCCGGGGTCGGCCTGCGTGGCACGGTGCAGCACGTCGAGCCGAGCCGGGCTGCCCCGCCACGCACGTTCCTCGTCCCCCGCGTCCAGCAGCAGCCGCGCGGCCCGCCCGAGGGCGAACACGGTGGTACGGGCGCCGATCGTCGCACCGCGCTCGAACTCCTCCGGCGCCATGAACCGCCGCGAGCCCGGCAACCGGTCCTCCTCCAGGACGAAGGGGCCCGGGCGGTACTCGTCGAGGTCCACCAGGCGCATGACACCGCCGGCGAAGTCGTACAGCAGCGCCCCGTCGTAGAAGTCGACCGCCACGTGGCCCGCGTCCTCCACGGCGAGGTGCGCGCTCAGGATCCGGTCCCACGCGCGCATGACCGGAGCGAGCGGCAGGGCCCGGAAACGCGCCATGGCACTGCCCGGCGCGGTCCGGTCCGCGGCGCCGCCGGCGGTGGGGTGGTAGAGGACCTCGCCCTCGTGCCACGGCATGACCACCGCCCGGTTGCCGCCGCGCACGGCGATCCGGTGCACCTGCGGCACGATCGCCGGATGCCTCACGGCCCGGTGGAAGGCCCATGCCCGGTCGAGGGAGCGCCGCGCGCCGCCAGTGGTGCCTTCCTTGACGAACCACCGTTCCCCGCCGGGGAGCCGGACGCCGTAGGACACGCACCCCGAGTCCTGTTCCCGGAAGGCGGTGAAGACCGTGCCGATGCGTTCGAGGTGCGCCTCCACGGAGGGGAGTTCAGCGATGTCCAGCAACGGGTGAGGGGCCATGAGGCCATCGTGTCACCGGCCCGATGCCTCCCTGCACGCCCGCAGCCCGTATGCCCGGGTGCACCGTTCACCCGTTCACCCGTTCTTCCGTGACAGCGTGCCGTTTCCCTTCCGCTGGTTTCCCATGGCAGGGTGCCCCCGCCCCGCCCGCCGGCATCGAACACCGGACCCGCAGCGAAAACCGTACCGCCGCCCCCGCGCGGGCTGCTCGGGCGGCTCGGGCACTGGTGTGCCCGGCACTTCGTCGTCGTCATCGTCCTGTGGCTCGCCGCGCTCGGCGGTGCGCAGGCCCTGGAGCGGGCCTTCGGCGGGGACTACTCCGACGACTTCTCGCTGCCCTCCACCCAGTCCCACGACGGCCTCGACGTCCTGAAGGCGCACGACCCGGCCGCAGGCGGCTACAGCGGGCAAGTGGTCCTCCACGACGCCGCGAAGCCCCTGACATCCTTCGGCGGGCAGGTCGACCGGACGGTCGCCGCCCTGCGGAAGCTCCCGCACGTGCTGTCCGCGCAGAACCCCCTCCCGCCACCGGGCACGCCGCCGCCCCCTCCGCGTCCGGCCGGCACCCCGAACACCGGACCGCTGTCCGACGACGGCAAGACCGCCTACCTCACCGTCCGGTTCGACGCCCCGCCCTCCACTCTCGGCCCCCCGTACCTGCACGGCGTCGACGACGCCGTGCAACCGCTGCGCACGGCAGGGGTGCAGGTGGAGTACGGCGGACCGCTCGGCGAGCTCGCCCGGCCGGAGCCGGACGACCGCAGCAGCGAGATCATCGGCTTCGGTGTGGCGATCGTGGTCCTTCTGGTGGGCTTCGGCAGCGTCATCGGCGCAGCCGTACCGCTGGTGACCGCGCTCGCAGGCGTCGTCATCGGCCTGAGCGTGCTGTCCCTGCTGGCCGCGGCCTTCACCTTCGCCACGGTCTCCCCGACGCTCGCCACGATGATCGGGCTGGGCGTGGGCATCGACTACGCCCTGTTCCTGCTCACCCGCCACCGCCAGCACCTGATGGACGGCATGGACCCCGCCGGGAGCGCGGCGCGCGCGGTGGCCACCAGCGGCCGTGCCGTCCTCGTCTCCGGATGCACCGTCGTCATCGCGCTGG
This sequence comes from Streptomyces sp. URMC 124, assembly GCF_051386455.1. Taxonomy (NCBI): domain Bacteria; kingdom Bacillati; phylum Actinomycetota; class Actinomycetes; order Kitasatosporales; family Streptomycetaceae; genus Streptomyces; species Streptomyces sp. URMC 124. Next base: position 2,244 of record NZ_JBPQTS010000255.1, on the reverse strand, counting down.
TCGGCCTGACCGTCTCGGGCGTGTCGTTCATCGGCAAACTGGGCGCGGCGGCCGCCGTGACGGTGGTCTCCGCCGTCCTGGGCGCGCTCACGCTCGTCCCCGCCCTGCTGGGCCTGATCGGCAAGCGCATGGACACCCTGCGCGTACGCACTCCCGTCGCGGAAGGCACCACCGGCACGGACGCGGACGGCGTTCAAGAGGCGCACGGCTCCTGGCACCGCTACGCGCAGCGCGTCGAGCGCCGGCCCTGGTGGTTCCTGGCCGCCGGCGTCGTCGTGGTCGCGGTCCTGGCCGTCCCGCTGTTCTCCATCCGGCTCGGCCACATCGGCGACGGCGCCGACCCCACGAGCTTCACCGACCGGCGCGCCTACGACCTGACCGCCCGGGCCTTCGGACCGGGCGCCAACGGCCCGCTGACCGTCGTCATCGACCAGAGCGGCGTACCCGCCGCCGACCGCCCCGCACTGGCGGGAAACGCCACGAAGGCCCTGACGGACGTCCCCGGGGCGGCCACCGTCACTCCGCTCAAGCCGACGCCCGACGGCGACGTGCTCGTCGCCACCGCCTTCTCCGCCGCCGCGCCGCAGGACGCCTCGACGACCGGTCTCGTGAACCGGCTCAAGGACGACACCCTTCCCAAGGCCGTGTCCGGCACCGCCGCCCACGGCTACGTGACCGGCACGACCGCCGCGCAGGTCGACTTCCTCGACATCCTCTCCGAACGCCTGCCGCTGATCATCGCCACCGTCGTCGCCCTGGCCTTCCTCATCATCCTCACCGTCTTCCGCGGCATCCTGGTGGCCCTCAAGGCGGCCGTCCTCAACGTCCTGTCCATCGCCGCCTCCTACGGCGTGGTCGTCGCCGTCTTCCAATGGGGCTGGGGCGGCCCGGCCCTGGGCGTGTCGGGCACCGTGCCGATCGAGAGCTACGTGCCGATGATGATGTTCGCCATCGTCTTCGGACTGAGCATGGACTACGAGATCTTCCTGCTCTCCCGCGTCCACGAGGCGTGGCTGCGCACGGCCGACTCGAAGGGCAGCGTCGCGCACGCACTCGAAATCACCGCACGCGTCATCACGTGCGCCGCCCTCATCATGGTCAGCGTCTTCGCCGCCTTCATCGCCAGCAACAACATCGTGGTCAAGATGCTCGGCCTGGGCCTGGCCGTGAGCGTCCTCATCGACGCCACCGTCGTCCGGCTGCTCCTCGTGCCCGCCGTGATGACCCTCCTCGGCCGCCGCGCCTGGTGGACGCCGCGATGGCTGGACCGGGTCCTGCCGCACCTGGACGTCGAGGGTGACGAGGCGGTGCGGCCCGCGGGCCGCACCGGCGCGTCCTGACGGTCGCGGGCTAGGCACCGGAAGACGCCTGCGCGGCGAGCCAGGCCCGGATGGCGTCGGCCGTCGTGCGCGCGTGTTCCTCGAAGAGGGACCAGTGGTCTCCGGGCACCTCCACGGCGGTGTGCGGCGCGGGCCAGGACGCCCGCCGGGAGCCGTCCCCCCGCGTCTCGCTCGCGCTGCCCGCGCGCACGGGTGGGAGCGGCTCCCGGGCGCGGATCAGCAGCGTGGGGACGGCCGTCGGTTCCGGATGCCGGCCGCGGGCCATACGGGTGTACGCGCCCAGGGCGGCCATCGACATGTCGTCCACGACCGCGTCGAACCGCTCGCCCAGGCGGAGGGGGAGACGGGCGGGCATCCCGAGCAGCCACGGCTCGTCCTCGCGGTCCGGGGTGACGTGGTAGGTGTCGGCGATGACGAGGCCGACCGGCGGCGTGCCCGTCGCCGCGAGCCGCGCGGCGACCGAGTGGGCCGGATAGCCGCCCATCGAGTAGCCGAGGACGGCGAACGGGCGGTCGCCCAGGCGCTTGCGCACGGTAGCGGCGTGCAGGTCCACGAGGGTCCGCCAGTCGCGCGGGACGGCGTCGCCGTGGGCGACCCCGGGGTGCCGGACCTCGAGGACCTCCCGCTCTCCGGCGAAGGAGGCGGCCAGCGCGGCGTACCAGGGCCTGCCCAGGTGCGGGGTGAAGCCGGGGAAGCACACGAGCGCGGGACCGCCGGTCCCTCCGGCCAGCGTGACCGGAGCGAGCTCGTGCCGGGAGGCGTCGGCGGGCCCGAAGGAGGGCAGGGCGAGCGAGGCCGTCACCAGCAGGTGCATCGCCGAGACGACGTCGCCCGTCTCGCACACCCGCCGGTAGAGGGAGGCGAGGGCCTGCGGGGGCCGCGCCCTTGCGTCCGGGGGCGGTGG
>NZ_JBPQTS010000254.1:0-5993 GCF_051386455.1 Streptomyces sp. URMC 124 | reverse complement strand
CCGGGCGGGCGGCCCGGGGAGCTGGGGGAGCTCGGAAAGCAGCCCGCCCGGTTCGGGCCGCGGGAACGCCATGTCCGAATCCTTCCGGGCGTCTTCGGGCGTTCGATCCGTACAACTGTGTTGTTTCCTTTGCAACTCCCGTGCAAACAACGGCGGTTCGCATGGCTCGGCGGCCGGGTATCACCTGGCGGGGAGGGTGAAACACGCCATTCGCCGGGCAAGTGCGAGGAGTTGTGAAGATGTGCTGGTTCGAGGGACCACTCGCCGCGTTCGACACGGAGACCACCGGAGTGGACGTCGAGCACGACCGGATCGTTTCGGCGGCCCTCGTGGTGCAGTCGGCGGCGGAGACCGTTCCGGTCGTGACGCGCTGGCTGGTCGACCCGGGGGTCCCGGTGCCGGAGGGGGCCACTGCGATACACGGGCTGACGGACGCCTATCTGCAGCAGAACGGCCGGTGGCCGGCGCCGGTGATGGAGGAGGTGGCGCGGGCGCTGGCGGGGCAGGCGGCGCGCGGGACGCCGCTGGTGGTGATGAACGCCCCGTTCGACCTGACGCTGCTGGACCGCGAGTTGCGGCGCCACCGCGCCTCGTCGCTGGCGGAGTATCTGGGCGCGGCCCCGCTGTGCGTGATGGACCCGTGGGTGCTGGACAAGCACCTGGACCGCTACCGCAAGGGGCGCCGGACGCTGACGGATCTGTGCGCGCAGTACGGGGTGGAGCTGACGGGTGCGCACGACGCGGCGTCGGACGCGCTCGCGGCGCTGCAGGTGGTGCGGGCGGTGGGCCGCCGGTTCGCGGCGCGGCTGGAGCGGCTGAGCCCGGCGGAGCTGCACGCGCGGCAGGCGGTGTGGCACGCGGCGCAGGCGCGGGGTCTGCAGGCGTGGTTCGCGCGGAACGGGACGGAGGAGGCGTGCGATCCGGCGTGGCCGCTGCGGCCGTCGCTGCCGGCGGCTGCGTGAGGGGCGCCCCGGGGGGGGGCTGCGGTGCCGGGTGCATGGATGTACGGGCTACGGGCGTACGGGCGGGCAACGCACAAGGCCGGTCCGTCTCTTGACGGACCGGCCTTGCCTGCGTGTGGGCGATACTGGGATCGAACCAGTGACCTCTTCGGTGTGAACGAAGCGCTCTCCCGCTGAGCTAATCGCCCGGGATTCGTGCGGGGTTTCCCCCGGCAACGCACTGAACCATACAGGTCGCGGCGGCTCTCCATCAAATCCCCGGGCCGTCGCCGGCCAGCAGGGCCCGCAGGCCGCGCCGGCCGGCGCGCATCATCCAGGCGTGGTTGGCCACGAAGAGGGGCCTGGCGGGCAGGGCGAGCCGCCGGAGCAGGGGCTTGCGGGCCTCCACGTCCTGCTCGAAACGGGCGGCGCAGCCGGCGGGGCCGCTGGGCAGGACGGTCCAGCGGGCCCAGCCTTCGATGTCGCCGGTCATGGCGATCTCCAGGACGCGGGCGGCGGGGTCGTGGCGGCGGGCGCGGACGGCCACGGTCAGGTCGTAGGGGAGGAAGGAGCGCACGCGGGCGGTGCCGGTGGCGGCGTCGGCGCGGTGGACCTCGCGGATCTGCGGCCACCAGGCGGGATAGCCCTCCACGGCTTCGAGCTGGGCGTAGACGGCGTCGGGCGGGGCGGCGAGGGGCCAGGCGCCGTGGAAGCGGTAGCGGTGGGAGGGGGTCAGGGCCGCGGCCAGGGAGGGCATGGGGCCAGCGGACACCGAAAGACCGAGGGTCCGCAAGGGGCGAACCTTGCGGACCCTCGGTCCTGTGATGTGGGCGATACTGGGATCGAACCAGTGACCTCTTCGGTGTGAACGAAGCGCTCTCCCGCTGAGCTAATCGCCCGGGCGCACCGCAAACATTACCGCATGTCAGACGGTGCTTTGAACCGGCTGCGGGCGGTCAGCCGCCGGCCTTCCACGGCATGACCATGCCGAACTTCCACAGGTAGATCCCGACGAGGGCGCCGGCGATCACCAGGCCCGTGACGGTGAGGATGATGTTGCGCCGGCGGACGCGGGGGTCGAGGGCCCGCTGGGCGGCCTCGGTGACCTTCCGCTTGGTCCAGCGCAGCACCAGCTGGGCCCAGACGAATTCCGTCGCCCAGATGGCCATGCCCCCGAAGATCACGAGCCAGCCCGGGCCGGGCAGGGGCAGCATGATGATGCCCGCGACGACGACGGCGAGGCCGACGACGAAGACGCCCACCTGCCAGCTCAGGTGCAGGGGCCGCGAGCGCTTGATGAAGTGGGGGGCGCGCGATCCGAGGGCGGGCTCGCCCGCTTCCCCGCCCTGTGTCCCGTCCCCCGCCGCGGCGGCGTCCTGCCGCCGGTCACTCTCCGCATTCATGAACCCCAACCTACCGGACCGGTCCCGAACTCACCGGAATGGCGGTATTCCCCGTCGGGCGACTGGGCCGTCCGAGGTATCCGAACAGTCTCAAAACGGTCAGAGGGGTTTACAACGGCACCGTAGGTGGCATGTCGATTTCGCCGACGTGCGAATCCCCGAGCGCACACTGAGCGAAAGGCCCTGGCGCTTATGAACACCACGGTCAGCTGCGAGCTGCACTTGCGCCTCGTCGTGTCGAGCGAATCCTCACTGCCTGTCCCCGCAGGCCTGCGGTACGACACGGCCGATCCGTATGCCGTGCACGCCACCTTCCACACCGGAGCCGAAGAGACGGTCGAATGGGTCTTCGCCCGGGACCTGCTCGCCGAGGGGCTGCACCGGCCCACCGGCACCGGAGACGTCCGCGTGTGGCCGTCCCGCAGTCACGGTCAGGGCGTCGTGTGCATCGCGCTGAGCTCTCCCGAGGGCGAGGCGCTGCTGGAGGCCCCGGCGCGGGCCCTGGAGTCCTTCCTCAAGCGGACGGACGCCGCGGTGCCGCCCGGCACCGAGCACCGTCACTTCGACCTGGACACCGAGCTCTCCCACATCCTGGCGGAGAGCTGAGTCCGGGCCGGGGCTGACCCCGGAGCGCGCCAGCCCACTCGGGGAGGCTGCGCGCCACATCTCGCACACAGGGCACGGCACGGCGCCGTCGTCCGCGGACCGTTCCGCGGGCGACGGCGCCGTCGCGACGAGGGGGCCGCGCGGATGCCGCCCAGCCAGTAAGGTCGTGGGCCGCGGTCGAACACTTGCCGCCTCCGTCCGGCCAGGGAGCGTACGAACGTGCAGATCAACCACGACACCAAGGCTGCGCTCGACTCCGTCGTCGACCTCCTCAACGCGGGCCCGCAGGACCTGGCGGAGCTGCGCTCCTTCACGGAGCGGCACGGCATCATCACGGTCGAGGCGCTGCGGGAGCGGGACGTCGCAGCGGTGCGGTCGATACGCGAGCGGTTCGCACGCATCTTCGATGCCGGGAGCACGGGGGAAGCGGCCGGGCTGATCAACGAGCTGGTGGCCGAGGCCGGCACGACGCCGCAGCTGAGCGCGCACGACGGCTACGACTGGCACGTGCACTACTTCGCGCCGGGAGCGGCGGTCGCCGAGAACCTCGCCGCGGACGGCGCGATGGCACTGGCCTTCCTTCTGGTCGCCGGTGAGCGCGACCGGCTGCGGCGGTGCAACGCGCCGGACTGCGGGCACGCCTTCGTGGATCTCTCCCGCAACCGCTCGCGGCGCTACTGCGACGGGCGCACGTGCGGCAACCGTCTGCACGTCGCCGCCTACCGGGCGCGGCGCCGGGGCGCCGAGTCGCCCGAGTCCCCCGAGTCCGCGGACTCGGGCGCGGCAGTCTGATTCCGGGCAGAACCGGGCCGGAATCAGCCGGAAATCGGCGTGGAATCCCCCTTCTCCGCCGCACGGACGGGGAAAATTCGGGCAGCCGAATGCGCACCCGGTGAATTACCCGGAAAACACTCGCAGGGCACGCCCGCGGGCGACCCGCCCCGGTGTGCTCATCGGACGGTCAGTCATATTCCATGCTTCTTGAGAATCGCCTCGATATCCGAGAAGTCCTCGCCGTCGCCCGATTTCTTCGCGCTGCCGGGGCGGCCCGCGGCACGGCCCGGCCCCAGTGACGGAGCGGAGGCGGCGGGGGCCATGGCATCGCGCTGCGCAGCGGCCGCCGCGGCCTTGCGCTCCTTGCGGCCGCCTCCGGCGCCACGGCGCTCGGCCGCCCTGCTCACGGCGAACAGCAGCGCCGAGAGCGCGAGGATGCCGAAGCCGGCCCAGACGCTCGGTTTGAAGACGATGTCCGTCAGCCACTTCACGATCCCGGTCAGGACCAGCCCGATGGGGACGAGGGAGAAGGCCGCGATCCGCGTCGCCGCGAGGAAGCGCCGGCGGTAGGCCGTCAGCGCGGCGATGCCGAGGCCCGCCGCGGACACCGCGGCGCAGATGGTCGAGGTCAGCATCGGACTCCTCCTGGACTTCGCTTGCGGGCTCGCCCTTCCATCGTGCACCCCTGCCGTGGGCCGGGCCATGGCCCGGCGGCGGGCTCAGGGGGATCTCCGGGTCATCCCTGACGGGCCCGGCCGGGCCCCGGCGGACCCGGAGGGCCGCCGCTCCCACCGCCTGGAAGACTGGCCGCATGAGCGAGACCAACACCGCCCCCGTCGTCCTCGACGTGTGGTGCGAGCTGCAGTGCACCGACTGCCGTACCGCCCTGGACGACCTGCGGGCGCTGCGCGCACGCTACGGCGACCGGCTGGACGTGCGGCTGCGGCACTTCCCCCTGGAGAAGCACAAGCACTCCTACGCCGCCGCGCAGGCCGCCGAGGAGGCGGCCGAGCAGGGGCAGGGCTGGGCCTACGCCGAGGCCGTGCTCGCGCGGGCCGGGGAGCTGGCCGAGCGCGGCGAGAAACTGCTGGTCGAGGCGGCCGGAGAGCTGGGGCTGGACGCCGAGGAGGTCGACACCGCCCTGGTGGACGGCCGGCACATGCTGATCGTCGACGCCGACCAGGCCGAGGGCAAGGCCATCGGCGTGACCGGCACGCCCACGTACGTCGTCGGAGGCGAGGTGCTGGACGGCAGCAAGGACCAGCAGGGGCTGCGGGAGCGGATCGAGGAGATCGTGGACGGTCTCCTCGGGTAGGCCGCCGCCGGTCCGCCGCCGCCGGACCGGCGAGCTACAGCAGTGGCTTGTACAAGTGGAACGCCGTGGGGGCGTAGCCCAGCGCCGCGTACAGGCCGAGAGCGGGGGCGTTGCCCGCGAAGACGTTGAGGCCGAGGGTCCGCGCGCCGTGCGCGAGCGCCTCGGCCTCTGCCAGCAGCATCAGGGACCTGCCGTGGCCGCGGCCCCGGTGCGCGGGCACCACCTCGACGTCGTAGACGAAGGCGTCCGGCTCGTCCGGGCCCTCGTCGCGCAGTGCCACCCAGAGCGTGCCGACGCGGGTGCCCTCGTGGGTGAGGACGCGCAGCATGGTGCCGGCGGTGGCGGCGCCGTCGGGCAGGAGCGCGCGGTCGTCCGCGTCGGCCTTGGCACGGGCCTGCTCGGGCGGGACGCCGCGGTCGATCCACTCCTGCACGTAGGCGGCGCGGGACGCCTCCCGCCAGCCGGTGTACTCGGCGTCGGTCATCCGCCGTCCCTCGCTGCCCGCGGGCAGCCGGGGGGCGGCGGTCAGCGTTTTGGCCATGGTGCGGCTGCGTTCGACGTAGCCGAGGGCGCCGGCGAGCCCGAGGCCGACCTCGGCGCCTGCGTCGACGGACACCTCGATGCGGGTGCAGCCCCAGCCGCGCAGCACTTCCTCCGCGGCGAGCGCGGCGACGGTGCCGCGGCCGCGGTGCCGGTCGCGCTCACCGATCGAGAGCCGGAGGATGCGGCCGGCGGTCGGGCCGAAGCGGAGGTCGGTGGCGAGGTCGACGGTGCCCACGGGCCTGCTGTTGACGCAGACCTCGTACGAGCGGGACCGGGCGCCGCCGGGGCCGCGCTGCTCGGGTGCGGTGGGCCGCAGGGTGGTGGTCACCTTCGTGTTGTACCGGCCCTGCGGCTGCGCGTCACGGGGTTTACGGCGGGCGCCCCCGCCACACGGGCGCCCCCGCCCCGAGC
>NZ_JBPQTS010000253.1:0-6165 GCF_051386455.1 Streptomyces sp. URMC 124 | reverse complement strand
CGGAGGCATCGCGATCGACCCCGACGGCACGCACCGGATCTGGTTCGATCTGGACCTCGATCAGTAGCTCAGCAGGTCACGGGCGGAGCCACAGCCGATCGAGGCCACAGTGACGGTGCCGATCCCCAGTGGTAGCGGAGGTACAGGTACGGGCCCGTGGTGGTTCAGGCGTCCTACTGCGCAGCGCTGGCCGAACTGGTCTCGATGGCCCCGGCAAGCGCGAGGACTTGTACCACCGGTGCCAGTTGTCCGGCTCTTTCGATCAACTCGCTCTCCTGTCAGTGCATTCGCATGAAGTCATCGCGGCCCTCCGCAATCGCGGTATGCATGTGCCCTCGTAGGCCCTCCCGCTCGCTCAGCACCGCCGCATAAGCATCAACGATCCGCCGCTTTGCCTCGACCTCGGCGAGGACGCGCGCGGGCTGGTGACGGACGATGTGGAGCGCGTTCGGGACGCCGTACCCGTCCGGTACCGGCGTGGGCGCCGGGTCGTCACCATCCAGTGACCGCCCACGACACCCACGACCGCGAGGGCGCGCAGACCGTCGACGGCGCGGTCACGCCGGAGTGTTACGGGGTGCGGTGGCGTGGGGCGAAGGCCAGGCCCAGGGCTACGGCGAGGACGCAGGCGGCCGTCACCAGCAGGACGACGGGAGGGCGTACGGCCTCGTGGAGCATCCACGCACCCACCAGCCCGCCGGTGAACATGGCACCGACCGTCGCCGCGCGGCGGATCTCGCTCCGGGTGCCGGAGGGGATCCGGGAGTCGAGCCCGAAGGGGGAGGTGCCGATGAGGGCGGTCATGGTGCGGGTGATGACCGTGGTCGTCATGTCCGGCACGCCCGCCCGCAGGGTCGTGACGTTGCGCATGCCCATGGCCAGCGCGACAAGGGCCGTCACCAGGTACTGACGGAGCGTCAAGGGGTGGCCGAAGCGTGCGACGCTCCAGCCCGTCAGCCCCGCGACGGCCAGCAGCGCGGCCTCCGCGACGAGCGCCAGCACGAACCACCGCCGTCCGCGGGCGTCCGCGCGGGAGCTCAGCCGGGCCCCCAGGACGGCGCCGGCGGCGAACCCGACGAGCGAGGCCGCCGACGCGGCGGCGGAGAACTCGCCGGATCCGACGACCGCGAAGCCGAGGAAGAGCGTGTTGCCCGTCTGGACGGCGGTGAAGACCGGGCCGAGCGCGAGGAAGCTGACCGCCTCGACCATTCCCGTCGTCACGGTCAGCGCCACCATGGCCGTCGTGAGGGCGGCGCCGGGCTGGGGCTTCACGCATACCACTGTCGGCGGGCCGTGGCGGCCCGGCGCCGGATTGCGCTGTCCGTGGGCCGTTCAGCGCCGTGCCCGGGCCGCGTCCTCAGGCGCCGCGTCCGGGCCTCGCCCCGGGGCCTTCGATCAGCGAGGTGAGGCCGTCCAGCATCGAGGTGAGGCCGAGCTCGAAGACCTCGTCCAGGCGCAGTTCGTAGCCGTCGTCCTCGGTGAACGCCCCGATCACCCGGGCGAAGACGGGGTACCGGCCGGAGGTGGTGAGGGCGTCGTAGGCCGCGGCCTGGGCGTCCATCCACTCCTCCCCGGACAGGCCGGACTCGCTCGCGGCCTGGGCCTCCCGCTCCAGGTGGACGGCGGTGCCCTGGACGTAGCTGTAGAGCAGCACGTTCACGTCGAGCATCGTCGACGGGGCTAGGCCGTGGCCGTCCAGCGCGCCGAGCATCCACTCGGAGTAGCCGATGAGGCGGGGGACGGCGAGCGGGCGGGTGAGGGGCCCGATGTGCGCTAGCCAGGGGTGTCTGCGGTGCACCGCCCACAGGGCGCGGGCCCCCGTCTCCAGGCGCTGCCGCCAGCCGGCGGGGGCGACGGCGGGGTAGGAGAGCTCCGCGAGCACCGCGTCGGCCATGAGGAGCACCAGGTCGTCCTTGCTGTTCACATAGCGGTACGGCGACATGGCGGCGACTCCGAGCCGGCCGGCGACACCGCGCATGGAGAGCGAGGCCAGCCCCTCGGTGTCGGCGATGGCGACGGCCGTCCGGACGATGCGGGCGCGGATCCGTTCGTGTTCGGTGACGACGGGTGCGGGTGCGGGTGCGGCGGTGCTGTGCGCCCCGGAGGTGTGGTGTGCCCCGGAGGGGCTCTTCGGCCCGGTGGTGCTCTTCGCTCCGGGGCGGTGGGGCTGCCGCAGGTCGGGCTGCTGCCGCTCGGGCTGCTGCTCCGGGCCGCCCGCGACCACCGTGCCGACGCGCGGCCGGGCGTGAACGAGCCCCTCCTGGCACAGCACGGTCAGCACCTTGGTGGCCGTGGCGAGGGCGACGCCCCAGTCCTCGGCGATCTGCCGCGTGGACGGGACGCGGTCGCCGGGGGCGAGTTCGCCATCGGCGATGCGCTGCCGCAGCTCGGCGGCGATGCGGAGGTAGGGGGGAACCGATGTGCCGGGCAAGGGACGGTCTCCTTCTTCGCTGTACTAGTACAGAGGTTAGCAGGGCTGCCATGCCCTGAACGTCACCTGTACTAGTGCAGAGCGGTAAGTGTGCTTGTCAGAGCTGCACGTACGCCGTACATTCAGTGATGTACAGCGTAAGCAACACGCGAAAGCAACGCACGACGAACTGGGGTTCGCCATGAAGACCGTCCTCATCTCCGGAGCCAGCGTCGCCGGACTCACGCTCGCCTACTGGCTCCGCCGTCACGGCCTCGCCGCCACCGTCGTCGAGCGGGCCCCCGCCGTCCGCCCGGGCGGTCAGGCCATCGACGTCCGCGGCGCCGCGCTCGACGTCCTCGACCGGACCGGGATCCTGGAGGAGGCGCGCGGCGTCCGCACCCGGCTGCGCGGCATGGCCATGCTCGACGGCCGGGGCGAGGAGGTGTGGCGCTCCGACGAGATGACCCTGAGCGGCGGCCGCCTCGACAGCGCGGACATCGAGCTGCTGCGCGAGGACCTCACGGCGCTGCTGCACCGGCAGGCGCTCGACGCGGGCGCGGAGTTCCTGTACGACGACTCCGTCGCCGCCCTCGACGAGGGCCCGGACGGCGTGCGGGTGTCCTTCGAGCAGGACCCGGAGCGCACCTTCGACCTCGTCGTGGGCGCGGACGGCCTGCACTCGCGGGTGCGGCAGCTGGCCTTCGGCCCGGAGGAGCGGTTCATCCAGCGCCTCGGCGCCTACATCACCGTCTTCAGCGCGCCCAACTTCCTCGGCCTCGACAACTGGGAGATATGGCTCAACGAGGAGTCCGCCGAGGGCGCCGCGACGTACTGCGTCTACCCGGTGCGGGACAACAGTGAGATGAGGGCCACGCTCGGCTTCAAGTCGGACCCCGTCGCCTACGACTACCGCGACACCGAGCAGCAGAAGGCGCTGATGTCCGAGCGGCTCGCGCACGTCGGCTGGGAGACGCCGCGGCTCCTGCAGGCCATGCGCGAGGCCCCGGACTTCTACTTCGACGAGATGGCCCGGATCCACATGGACCGCTGGACCACCGGCCGGGTGGCTCTGGCCGGCGACGCCGGCTACTGCGCCTCGCCGCTCTCCGGCCAGGGCACGAGCCTGGCCCTCGTGGGCGCCTACGTCCTGGCCACCGAACTCGGCCGCCAGGAGAACGGCGACCACACCGCCGCCTTCGCCCGCTACGAGTCCCGCATGCGGCCGTTCGTCGCCCTCAACCAGGCACTCGCGGAGGAGAACGCGAGCGGCAACAGGTCGGAGGAGTCGATGGACAAGGCGAAGAACGGCATCGAGCTCGACGGCTGAACGGCGCGGCATGATGGGGCCATGGGAATGAGGCCTGTGCTCGTCTACGACGGTGACTGCGGCTTTTGCACGACCTCGATGCGTGCGGCCGAGAGGTACGTGCGGCCGCGCTGCGACGTCGTCGCGTGGCAGTTCGCGGATCTCGGTGCGCTGGGGGTCACGCAGGAGCGGGCCGAGCACGAGCTGCTGTGGATCGCTCCCGGCGGCACCGTGTACGGGGGCGCCCAGGCCGTCGCCAGGCTTCTGCTCAGCGCACGGGGCGGGTGGGCCGTCGCGGGGGCGGTGCTCGCGCTGCCGGGCGTGCGCCGGGCCGCGCACGGCCTCTACCGGCTGGTCGCCGACAACCGGCACCGTCTGCCCGGGGGCACGGCGGCCTGCTCCCTGCCCGCCGACCGCAGGCCCGGAGCCGGGGCAGGCGCCCCGAACGCGGGGCGCTGATCTGCGGATTCGCAGACCGCCGCGACATCTTGCGGTGCCGGAACCCTCCGGTAGCGTGGGGCGATGACGCCCCCTCGCATGATCGCCACGGACCTCGACGGCACTCTCCTGCGCAACGACAAGAGCCTCTCTCCCCGCACTCTCCGCGCCCTGCGCACGGCGACCGCGGCCGGCGCCGAAGTCGTCTTCGTCACCGCTCGCCCGCCCCGCTTCGTCGACCGGCTCTCCGCCGCGACGGGCCTCGCCGGGACGGCCGTGTGCAGCAACGGCGCGCTCGTGTACGACCTCGCGGACCGTGCCGTCACCGCCTCCCGCGCCCTGCCCGTCGGCGTCGCCCGCAAGGTCGTGGCCGCACTGTCGGCCGTCGTCCCGGACGTGGGCTTCGCCGTCGAGACCGGGTCGAACGTGCTGTACGAGCCGGCGTACGGGCTGCGCCTGCCGGAGGACGCCGGGGCGGAGTCGCCCGTGGCGTGCCTCGCGGACCTGTGGACGGCGGACGTCCCCATCGCCAAGCTGCTCGCCTGGTCGGCGCGGCTCGACGCGGACCTGCTGCTCGCCGCCGCCGAGCAAGCGGCGGGCGCCGAGGCGCAGTTCACGCACTCGGGCGGCCGCGGGCTGCTGGAGATCAGCGCGCCGGGCGTCACCAAGGCCGGCACGCTGGCCGGGCTGTGCGCGGGCCGGGGGATCCCCGCCGCGGAGGTCGTCGCCTTCGGGGACATGCCCAACGACCTCACGATCCTGACCTGGGCGGGCACCGGCTACGCCATGGCCAACGCCCATCCGGCGGTGCTCGCCTCGGTGCGGCGGCACACCGGGACCAACGAGGAGGACGGGGTCGCCGCCGTCCTGGAGCGGCTCTTCGCGCCGGCCTAGCCGGCGAACTCGTCCAAGGCGGCGAGCACGTGACGGCGCGTCGCGGCGGTCCCCAGGTGCCCCGCGCCGTCGACGACGACCAGCCGGGAGCCGGGCCAGGCGCGGGCGAGCTCCCACGCGGTGGCGAGCGGACCGGCCAGGTCCAGGCGGCCGTGGACGAGGACGCCCGGGATGCCGGCCAGGCGGCCCGCGCCGCGCAGCAGCGCGCCCTCCTCCAGCCAGGCGCCGTGGGAGAAGTAGTGCGCGCAGATGCGCACCAGCGCCAGCCTGGCGGCGGCCGGGCGGCCGGTGTAGGGAGCGGTGGCGCCGTCCGTCTCGCCGGAGAGGACCGCGTCCTCCCAGGCGCACCAGTCGGCCGTGGCCTTCTCCCGGACGGCCGCGTCGGGATGCTCGGTCAGGCGCGCGTAGGCCGCCACGACGTCGCCGTCGCGCGGTGTGCCGGCGGCCCCGGCGAGGAAGCGCTCCCACTGCTCGGGGAAGAACCGGCCGGCTCCCCGGTAGAGCCAGTCGATCTCCGCACGGCGGGTGGTCGTGACGCCGGAGACGACGATCTCCGAGACCCGCTCCGGGTACACCTGCGCGTAGGCCAGGAGCAGCGTCGATCCCCACGAGCCCCCGTACAGCAGCCAGCGGTCGATGCCGAGGTGGGCCCGCAGCCGCTCCATGTCGGCGATCAGGTGGGCGGTGGTGTTGTGCCGCATGTCCGTGGCGGGGTCGCTCGCGTGCGGGGTGCTGCGGCCGCAGCCGCGCTGGTCGAAGAGGACGATCCGGTAGCGGCCCGGGTCGAAGTACCGGCGCACCGCCGTGCCGCAGCCCGAGCCCGGCCCGCCGTGGACGACGAGCGCGGGCCTGCCCTCCGGGTTGCCGCAGGCCTCCCAGTACACGAGGTTGCCGTCGCCCACGTCGAGCAGGCCCGACTCGTACGGCTCGATCGGGGGGTACAGCCCGTCCGCGTCGGCGGTCATGAGCTTCGGCCTCCTGCTCCGTCCCGGCAAATACAACAGCGCTGTTACATTAATGCATGTGACGCTTCCCCGCCCCGACGACGCCTACTTCGAAGCGCAGGGCTTCGTGGGAGAGCCGCCGGACGTGCCCACCCTGTGGAACGCAGGGG
>NZ_JBPQTS010000252.1:0-6170 GCF_051386455.1 Streptomyces sp. URMC 124 | reverse complement strand
AGGTCATGGGCGCGGGGGGATCGGCGTGGAAGCGGGCGCAGGAGGCCCGGCGGTACGAACGCGAGCTGCGCGAGCAACTCAGGGCGGCCCAGTGGGAGGTGCGCAACTGGGAAGCGGCGAGCGAGGGCGAGCGCAAGGTCGCCGCGAAGCTGCAAGTCCTCACCCGGCGCGGGTGGCGCCTGCTGCTCGACCGGCGCTGGCCCGGCACCCGCTCGGCCAACGTCGACATGCTGCTCATCGGCCCCGGCGGCGTCTTCGTCATCGACGTCAAGAACTGGCGACACGCCCCGGAGACGGCCGGCGGACACCTGAAGGCCGGCGGGCGCACGTACGACCGCGAGGTGGGCAAGCTGCTCAAGGTGACCCGGCTCGCGGAGAACGCCGTCTCCGAGCGGAACCTGTCCCCCGTGGCCGTCCAGCCGCTGATGGTCTTCGCCGGCCGGTCGGTCAGCCAACGGCTCGGCACCGTACGGCTGCTGGGGGAGCGCGAGGTGACGCCGGCCCTCGTCGCCGAACGGGTCCGGCTGCGCCCGTCCGAGGTCAAGGCCGTCGCCGACCACTTGGAGCAGGTGTTCCGCGACTACGAGGACACCTCGGCCCGCACCGGCCCCGCGGCGGCGGCAGCAGCGGCGACAGTAGCGACAGCAGCGGCAGCGTCGGCGTCCGCTTCGCCCGAGCCCGGTCCCGACGACGCGCTCTTCGACGTCGAAGGGATACGGAACGCGGCCCTGGAAGCCGCCCGCAGCGCCCCGGTCGAACAGTGGATGACCTTCCTCCACCCCGATCAGCTCGCCCTCGTGCGCCGCAACTGGTCCGGGCCCGCGCGCGTCAGCGGCCCGGCAGGCACCGGCAAGACGGTCGTCGCCCTGCACCGCGCCGCGTACCTCGCCGCCCGCACGCCCGGCCGGATCCTCTACGTGACCTTCGCCAACAACCTGCCCCGCGTGCAGAGCACGTTCCTCAGGACGATGGCCCCGGCGGTCGCCGACCGGGTCGACTTCAGCAGCCTGCACGCCTGGGCGAGCCGGTTCCTCCGCCACCGCGGCGTCGCGAGCCGGCTGGACCCCGGCAAGGCCGGGAACGCCTTCAGCTGGGCCTGGAAGAGCCACGGCCGGGGCACCGTCCTCGAAACCCTCGACCCGGTACCCGGATACTGGCAGGAGGAGATCGACTACGTGATCAAAGGCCGGGGGATCACGACCTTCGAGGAGTACGCGCCGCTGCGGCGCTGGCGCCGCCGCACCAACCTGCGCCGCCCCCACCGCGAGGCCGTGTGGGCGCTGTACGAGGAGTACGAGCGCAACCGGACCGGCAAGGGCGTGCACGACTTCAACGACATCCTCGCCCTCGCCCTCGACGAGGCGCTCGCGCACCCCGGTGCCACCCCGTACACGTCGGTCGTCGTCGACGAGGTGCAGGACCTCACCTTCGTCGGCCTGCGACTGCTCCACGCACTCGTCGGCGACGCGCACAACGGCCTGCTGCTCGTCGGGGACGGCCAGCAGGCCGTGTACCCGGGCGGGTTCCGCCTCTCCGACGCGGGCATCGACGTCCGCGGCCGCGGACAGGTGCTGCGCAAGAACTACCGCAACGCGAAAGAGATCCTCGACGCCGCCCTCGCCGTCGTCGCGGACGACTCCTTCGACGACATCGACGGCACCCCCACGGCCGGGCGCCGCGATGTCGACCTCACCTACGGCGACGGCCGGGTCACCCGGTTCACCGCGCCGACCCGGGCCGAGCACGACGAGGCCCTCCTCGCCGCCCTGCGCGAGCTCGGCCCCGAGGCGTGGCCCGACTCGGCGGTGCTGTGCCGCACCGGAGCCGAGCGGGAACGCTACCGGCAGCTGCTCACCCGGGCCGGCATACCCGCGATCACCCTGGAGCAGTACGACGGCCGCCCGGTGCCCGGCGTGAAGCTCGGCAGCTACCACCGTGCCAAGGGGCTGGAGTTCAAGCACGTGCACCTGCCCGACCACGACGCCCCGGCCGCGACCAGGACGGGCGACGGCACCGACGAAGGCGTCGCCCGCGAGCGCCGCGAACTCCAGCGCAGTCAGCTCTTCGTCGCGATGACGCGGGCGAGGGACACGCTGTGGCTGGGATCGGTGACGCGCCGGTGAGACGGCGGTGACGGACCCTCCGGGCGGGCGGGGGGAGGGGGGATCAGCGCCCCCAGCGCAGCCCCGGTGTCTGCACGGGCGCGTCCCACAGGCGCAGCATCTCCTCGTCCACCTGGCAGAGCGTCACCGAAGCACCGGCCATGTCGAGCGAGGTGACGTAGTTGCCGACGAGCGTCCGCGCGACGGGCACGTCGCGCTCGCGCAGTACGCGGTGGACCTCGGCGGTGAAGCCGTACAGCTCCAGCAGCGGTGTCGCCCCGGCGCCGTTGACCAGCGCCAGCACCGGGCCGGTGGGCCGGAGGTCGGAGAGGACGGCGTCCACGGCGAAGTCCGCGATCTCGCCCGACGTCATCATCGCGCGCCGCTCCCGCCCCGGCTCGCCGTGGATCCCGACGCCGAGCTCCAGCTCCCCGGCGGGCAGGTCGAAGGTCGGGCCGCCCTTGGCGGGGGTGGTGCACGAGGCGAGGGCCACCCCGAAGCTGCGCGACGCCTCGTTGACCCGCCGCGCGATGGCCTCCACCCGCTCCAGCGGCGCCCCCTCCTCGGCGGCCGCCCCGGCGATCTTCTCCACGAAGAGCGTGGCACCGGTACCGCGCCGCCCGGCGGTGTACAGGCTGTCGGTGACGGCCACGTCGTCGTTGACGAGCACGCTCGCCACCTGGATGCCCTCGTCCTCGGCCAGCTCGGCGGCCATGTTGAAGTTGAGGACGTCGCCCGTGTAGTTCTTCACGATGAACAGCACGCCCTTGCCGCTGTCCACGGCCGCGGCGGCCCGCACCATCTGATCGGGCACGGGCGAGGTGAACACCTCGCCGGGACACGCGGCATCCAGCATCCCGGCCCCCACGAACCCCCCGTGCAACGGCTCGTGCCCGGACCCACCCCCGGACACGAGCGCCACCTTCCCGGCCACGGGCGCGTCCCGCCGCACGACGATGCGCCGCTCGACGTCGACACTGAGCTCGGGATGCGCAGCGGCCATCCCCCGCAGGGCATCGGGCACGACGGACTCGGGAACGTTGATGAGCTTCTTCACTGCGGGCTCCTTCAGCGACGGTCGGTGGCGGTCTGCGGCGGTACTGGATGCTGACCTCGTGCTGACTGTACTGACGATCAATCAACTGAAGAGCGAACTACTCAGCGTGATAGTCCTAGGGCACTGAGACCGGCGAACTGAAAAACTCCGGCGTCGAAGGAATTGAGCACCCATCAGGTGCGAGCGCTGTCCGAGTCGGACGCGGCACGTTCCGACGCACTCCGGCCGGCCTCTTCCTCCGCGCAGCCGTGGTGCCCGCTTGCGGGTGTGGTCGGGTGCGTGCGCCGGGCGTGCTTGCGTGTGCCGTCGCTATGCCGTCGCTATGCCGACGAGGCGCCATACCACCGGTGTGGACCAGTGAGCCCCCAGGCCGCACCATGTCACCGGCTACGCCACTCTCCTCCCGCTGCCTCACCTCCTGGAGCCCCTGGAGGCGCTGCCGCAGGACCAGCCCATCGAGCCCGATCTGCCCAGTTCGGGAGCCCTGTCAGCGGACGACGTCGAAAACGTTCTTCTGCAGGCCGTTGGCGTAGACCTCGTGCTCGACCAGCTTCAGCTTCTGGGTGTCCTTGTCCGTGGTGCTGAACAGGCGCTTGCCGGCGCCGAGCAGGAGCGGGAAGACGAGCAGGTGGTAGCGGTCGATCAGGCCGGCGTCCGAGAGGGCCTGGTTGAGGGAGGCGCTGCCGTGGACGATGATCGGGCCGCCCTCCGTCTCCTTCAGGGCAGCGACCTCGTCGAGCGAGCGCAGGATCGTGGTCTCGCCCCAGTTCGCCACCAGGGCGTCCTCGGTGAGGGTGGTGGATACGACGTACTTCGGCATCACCTTGTAGTCGGCGAAGTCCGCCATGTCCGGCCACACCGGGCTGAACGCCTCGTAGCTGACCCGGCCCATCATCATTGCGGCGACTTCCTTCTGCTCCCGGCCCTTGATCTCGAATGCCTCGGGCAGAAACTCGACGTCCTTGAAGGTCCACCCGGAGTTCCGGTACCCGGGCTCGCCTCCCGGGCCCTCCACGACGCCGTCGAGGGAGACGAAGGCGGACACGATGAGCTTGCGCATGAGGTGACTCCCTTGAGTGAAGGCAACACGAACGCCCTTGTGTGCGGCGTCCACATATAGAGGTCGCGGCGATCTGCGCCCCCGGATCGATCTTGCAGCAGCCTAGACGAGTTAAGTGGATGCTGTCCACATTGGAGTGGGTGATGGCGTCGGACACCGACGAGCCCAAGCGCCGGCGCCCAACTGGCCCGCGCGTGCGGCCCGAAGGCCTTCGTGCTGCGCGCCGTCAACGGGAAGCCGGGTCGCCCCCGACGCCGCCTACCGCCACCTCACGTCCTCGACCCATCAGACGGGTCTGGGCTTCGACCTGTCGGCGGCCGACAACAAGCGGTTCATCGCGAATGTGCCGGAACATCCGAACCAGGACCGCGAGCCGTTACCGCGAGTTGGTGGCCTGCTCGCTCCACGGCTGCGGAGCGGGGGTCGGCGGAGCGGTTGGGTAGAGAGGCGGGAGGGGCAGGGTGGCTGGGCAGTGCTGAGGGCCAGGCTTTAACCTGCGGCTATGACCGATGTGAAGATGCCGACGCCGCGTGACGCTTTTGAGATGCTGCTGGCTGGTAACCAGCGGTTCGTGACCGGGGTGCCGGAGCACCCGAACCAGGATGCTGCTCGTCGTACGGAGGTCGCCCCGGCCCAGAATCCCTTCGCCGTGCTCTTCGGGTGTTCGGACTCGCGCCTGGCGGCGGAGATCATCTTCGACCGTGGTCTGGGCGATCTGTTCGTCGTGCGCACCGCCGGGCACGTCATGGGGCCCGAGGTGCTGGGCAGCATCGAGTACGGAGTGAGTGTGCTCGGGGCGCCTTTGGTCGTGGTGCTCGGGCACGACGCGTGCGGCGCGGTCGCGGCGACCCGTGCGGCGGTCCAGGACGGCACGACCGCCAGCGGTTACGTGCGGGATGTGATCGAGCGGGTGACTCCCAGCGTGCTGGCCGTTCGTGCCGCTGGGCGTACGGAGGAGCAGGACTTCATCGCCGAGCACATACGGCACACGGTCGATCTGCTGCTGGACCGCTCCCGCGCCCTGGCGGAGGCGGTGGAGGCCGGCCGGGCGGCCGTGGTGGGCCTGTCGTACCGGCTGGCCGACGGCACCGCTCACCTGGTGACCGTCCGGGGCCTGGAGGACGTACCGGCCGACGTGGCGTCGTGACGGGCGGCGGTCAGCGTTCCTGAAGGCCGGGTACGACCTTGCGGAGCTGCTCGGCGCTGACCGCGCCCGCGCGCAGCAGGATGGGGGCGGTGCCGGTGACGTCCACGATGGAGGACGGCACGGCGGCCGGCGTGGGGCCCGCGTCCAGGTAGACGGCCACCGCGTCGCCGAGCATCGCCTGGGCGGCGTCGCAGTCCTGCGGGGAGGGATGCCCGGTCAGGTTGGCGCTGGAGACGGCGAGCGGTCCGGTGGCGCCGAGCAGGTCCAGGGCCACGGGGTGGGCGGGCATGCGGACCGCGACCGTGCCGTGGGTCTCGCCGAGGTCCCACTCCAGCGACGGCTTATGGCGGGCGACCACGGTCAGCCCGCCCGGCCAGAAGGCGTCCACGAGCTGCCGCGCCTGCTCGGGCAAGTCCTCGACCAGGCCGTCGAGATCGCCGGGAGAGCCGACCAGTACGGGGGAGGGCATGTTCCTTCCCCGGCCCTTGGCCTCCAGCAGTCCGCCGACCGCCTCGGTGCTGAAGGCGTCCGCGCCCACCCCGTAGACGGTGTCGGTGGGAAGCACCACGAGCTCGCCGCGGCGAACCGCAGCTTCCGCCTCGCGGAGGCCGGCGGCCCGCTCGGGGGCGTCCGAGCAGGTGAATCGACGTGACATTCTGTTCTCTCCCAGCGGTTCCCAGTAGTTCCCAGCAGGCCGGGCACTTGTCCGCACCGTCAGTCCGGTTGGGCGGCCCCCGGATCCGCTGGGGTGACACTCCGGTCCTTCACCGCCCCCTTGTGCAGCGGATCGTCCGGCCGTCATCG
>NZ_JBPQTS010000251.1:0-6284 GCF_051386455.1 Streptomyces sp. URMC 124 | reverse complement strand
GCCCGCGCGGCCGCCCTGCTCGCCCCCGTACGCCCGCTCAGCGCCCTCGACTCGGCCACCGCGGACACCGCGGAGACGCTGCTGCGCTGCTGGCTGCACGCCGCCGCCGTGGACGGCCGGCCGTTCCGCCAGGTGCTCCGCTGGGCGCAGGGCAGTGCGGCGCACGAGCCCGTGCGGATCCTGCGGACGCACATGAAGGCCGCGGGCGGCGCGGCCGGCGAGCTGGAGTCGGCGCTCACCGGCCACCCCGAACGGCGCGAGGTCGCACAGGAGCTGACCGCACGTGCGCTCGGCGCACTGTCGTCCGTCCACGTCCGCGATGCGTGCAATCCAAATCGAGCCGATTCCCTGGCATGGGAATCATTTGTCGCCGAGGGGGGAACCCTGTACGTGGTGGGTGAGGCGATTGAGGACCCTCGCACCCGCCCGGGTGCGATGCCCCTGCTGACCGCACTCGTCTCAAGCGTGGTCGAGCGCGGCCGGGGCATGGCCGGACGGTCATCTGCCGGTCGGCTCGACCCACCACTGACCCTGGTGCTGGATGACGTGGCCGCCGTCGCGCCCGTGCCCGCCCTCCCCGATCTCCTCGCGGAGGGCGCGGCCCAGGGTCTGCCGACGTTCGCGCTCATGCGCTCCGAGGAACAGGCCCGGGCGCGGTGGCCGCACCGCGCCCTGGTCGGCTAGCCGGGAGGCGGACGGATGCCGGAGGAGCCGGACCCCTCACCGGGCCCCTCGGCGGACGCCGGAGCATGGGCGCCCGGCAGGCGCCGGTTCCTGGGCGGCGCGGCTGCGCTCGGTGGTGCGGCAGCATTCGGCGGTATGGGGCAGGCCCGCGCGGCGGCACCGCGCGGCGGCTCGGCGCGGCCCCTCGCCCTCACCCACGCGACGCTGATCGCCGCCCCCGGCACACAGCCGCCCCTCCCCGGCATGACGGTCCTCGTCCGCGACGGCCGCATCGAGACGGTCGGCCGGACCGCCGAGGTCCCGGCGCCCCCGGACGCCCTCGTGGTGAACCTCCGCGGCAAGTACGTCATCCCGGGCCTGATCGCGGCGCACGTGTCCGGCGGACGCAGCGGCGGCGCCGCCCCGGACGACCACGGACACGGTCACGGTCATGGCCGGTCAGGGGTGACGACGGTCGCGGGCCCCGGCAGCCGGCCCGTCGACGGGTCGCCCGCCCTGTGGCCGGGAGCCGTAGAAGCGCGCGACGAAGCAGCGGCCCGCAAGGCCGTCCGCAAGGCCGCCGCCGACGGTGCGGCGTTCGTGGGCGTGCACCCGCGGCTGTCGCATGCGGCGTACTTCGCCCTGGCCGACGAGGCCCGCAGCCTGCACATCCCGTTCGGGGGCCACTGCCCGGACGCCGTGCCGCTCGCCGAGGCCTCCGACGCCGGGCAGCGGATCGTCGAGCACCTCCACGCGCTCCTGTTGGCCACCTCCACCCGGGACGAGGAGATCCGCCGAGGCCTGGCCGCCATCCGGACGGCGCGCGTCGACGCTCCCTCCGGCCGGTACGGTCACTGGCTCCGGCAGATCCGGCGGCTGGAGTGGACGGCCGTGCGCTCCTACTACCCCGACCGCGCCGACCGGCTCTTCGACCGCCTGGCCGCCAACGGCACCCGCGTCGCCCCGTCCCTCGCCGCGCACCGCTGCCTGGAGGAGACCGAGCCCCTCACCCCGTACGTTCAGGGGATCCGCGCCCACCGTCTGCACCTGGTCGCGGAGCTGCACCGCCGCGGAGTGCCGGTCCTGGCCTGCAGTACGGACGCGGACGGCCTCCTGGAGGAGGTGGAGCAGCTGGCGGGGGCGGGCCTCGGGGCGGCCGCGGCGCTCCGGGCGGCCACGGCCGGTCCCGCGCAGGCACTGGGCCTCGCGGATGAGATCGGCACGGTCGAGCCGGGCCGGGCGGCAGACCTCGTCGTCCTGGCCGCGGACCCGCTGCGCGACATCACGGCGGTCCGCCGCATCGCCTCCGTGGTCGTACGGGGCCGGCTGATCGCACCGGTGCCCGGGCGCTGAGCGGATACTGAGCCGGTGAAGAGTGATCCCCGCGAGCAGAGCCCGGCCCCGGCCCCCGACCCGGCGGGCGCCGAAGCGACCGGCCCCGACGGCCTCACCGACGGCTTCATCGACGGCCTCACCGTCGGGCGGACGGCCGCGCTCGTCGGGGTCAGCGTGAAGACGCTGCACCACTGGGACACGATCGGCCTCGTGCGCCCGAGCGGGCGCACCTGGGCGGGGTACCGGGTGTACTCGGGCGACGACGTCGCCCGGATCCACCGGGTCCTCGTCTACAAGGAGCTCGGTTTCCCCCTCGCCGAGATCGGCCGGATCCTCGACGACCCGGGCACCAGCGCCCGTGACCACCTGCGCCGGCAGCGCTCGGAGCTCGTGGAGCGCATCGCCCGCCTGCAGAAGATGGTGGGCGCGGTCGACCGCATGATGGCGGCCTCGCGCACCGGGATGCGTCTGACCCCGGAGGAACAGGTCGAGATCTTCGGCGCCGACTGGCAGCCCGCCTGGGTCGAGGAGGCCGAGGACCGCTGGGGCGACAGCCCGCAGTGGGCGCAGTACGCCGAGCGGGCCGCGGACATGACCCCGCAGGACTGGCAGGACGTCGCGGCCGCGACCCACGCCCTGAACGCCGACTTCGCCGCCGCGCAGCGCACCGGCGTCGCCGCCGGCTCCGACGAGGCGAACGCCCTCGCGGAACGCCACCGCACGCTGCTCTCGACGTACTTCGACTGCACGCACGCGATGCACGCGTGCATCGGCCGCATGTACGTCGACGAGCCGGGTTACGCCGAGCACTACGACGCGGTCGCACCGGGCCTGACCGTGTGGCTGCGCGACGTGATCTTCGCGAACGCCCGGGCCCACGGCGTCGACCCGGCGACCGCGACGTGGGGGTGAGCCTCGCCGTCGGCCCCAGGACGCGGGCCGGGCCGGGCCCGGCCGCGAGCCGAGAAGCCCGGAGCCGGGAGCCGGAAGTCGGAAGCCGGGAAGCCGCGGGGCTAAGCCCCAGCCCCGCCGAAGCCCGCCATGACGATGCGGCCGATGCGCGAGTCCGGAGCCGTCGCCGCGTCGCCCTTCGCATCGGTGGAGTTCACCGAGTAGACCAGCGACCGCTTCCCGTCCTGCGTGGCCCCGAAGCCGTTGAGGTACCCGTACCGGCTCCCGGACTTGCCCCAGTAGACCGGGCCGTCCTTGACGAGCTGGATGCGCGTGAGCCCGCTGGAGTACACGGCCGGCTTCGAGCTCCCGTACAGGGGCACCGCGGGCACGGTGAACATCAGCTTCAGCTCCTGCCGCGGCACGACGCGCCCGGCGAAGAGGGCGGAGACGAAGCGCTCCAGGTCGGCCGTCGTCGTGATGAGGTCGCCGGAGGCCCACGTCTCGGACTGGTTCCACTCGGTCGTGTCGACGAGCCGCGTACCGCCGCGGGCGTCCTTGAGCGCTTCGTAGCCGTGCGTGTGGCGGCCCTTGATCCGGGTGTCCGTGCCGGGGCTGTAGGTGTCCTTGAGGCCGACGCGGTCGATCACCCGCTTCCGTAGCTCCTGCTCGTACGTCCGGCCCGTGACCTTCTCGATGAGCAGGCCGAGCACGTTGTAGCCGATGTTGGAGTAGTGCTGCCGGGTGCCGGGGGTGAACTCCATGGGCTTGCCGAAGCCCGCCCGGACGAGCTCACGGTGGTCCCAGGTGGTGTAGCGGTCCTTGTCCCAGCCGGGGCTCTTCGGGGCCTCCCGGGTGTCCCCGCCGGGCAGGCCGCTGGTGTAGTCGAGCAGCTGCCGGACCTTGACGTCCGGGTAGTGGGCGGGCAGCAGACCGGGGAGGTAGTGCTGCACCGTGCCGTCGAGGTCCAGCTTCTTCTCGTGGACGAGCTGCAGGGCGACGGCCGCCGTGAACGTCTTCGTGATGCTGCCGGCGCGGAAGCGCTCGTCGCCCTTGAGCGGCCGCTGCGAGCGCAGGTCGGCCCGGCCCGCCGCGCCGTTCCAGTGCAGGTCCTCGCCCTTGTAACGGACCTGCGCGGCGGTGGCGTCGGCGGCCGGCAGGCCGTCGATCGCCTTCTGCAGGGCGGCCGCCTTGCCGCCGGGCTGAACGGAAGCGTGAGAGAAGGGCGTGGCCCCGGCGGGCGCTGCAGTCGCTGCGGGCGCTGCGGTCGCGCCCAGCGCGACGGCGGTAGCGGTGGCAACGGCGGCGAGGGCGGCAATTCTGTTACGGCGGCGCAAGGTGGTTCCCCCTGGTAGTGACGGTTCTTCCCGACGGAATCCATCCTCGTGATCCGTACGGGCGGGCGAATCGCCGACGCGAGGGGTATCGACTGCCACCGGCCTCCCTCGCGCGGGGGATTACGGGACCGGCCGGATCAGCCGCCGGGAGCGATCAGCCCCGTCTCGTACGCGCAGATGACCGCCTGGATCCGGTCGCGCAGCCCGAGCTTCGCCAGCACGTTGCTGACGTGGGTCTTCACCGTGTGCTCGCTGACCACCAGCTCGGCCGCGATCTCCGCGTTCGACAGCCCGCGCCCGAGGAGGACCAGCGTCTCGCGCTCGCGCGCGGTCAGCGTGCCCAGCTCCGGCGCGGCGTCCGCCGTGACGGCCCGCCCGCGGCTCGTGAAGTCCGCGACCAGGCGGCGAGCCACGGACGGCGCGAGCAGGGAGTCACCGGCGACCACGACCCGCACGGCGTGCACGAGGTCGTCGCGCCGCACGTCCTTCAGCAGGAACCCGCTGGCCCCCGCGTGCAGCGCCTCGTAGACGTAGTCGTCCTGGTCGAAGGTGGTGAGCATGACGGCCCGGCAACCGGTCTCCGCGCAGATCCTGCGGGCCGCCTCGATGCCGTCCATGCGCGGCATGCGGATGTCGAGGAGGACGACGTCGGGCGCGTGCCGCCGCACGGCCGCCACGGCCTCGGCACCGTCCCCGGCCTCCGCCACGACCTCGATGTCCGGCTGGGCGGACAGGATCATCGCGAACCCGCTGCGCACCAGCTCCTGGTCGTCCGCCACCACCACGCGGATCGTCACGCCGTCCCCACCTCCGCGGGCGAGGAGATCACGACGGGCAGTTCCAGGCAAACCCGGTAGCCACGGCCGCCGGGGACGGGACCGGCCGACGCGGTCCCTCCGTGTGCGGCAGCCCGCTCCCGTATGCCGATCAGGCCCCTTCCACTGCCGGCGCCCGCGCCACCGGGCTTGCGGACGCCCGTACCGTCGTCCGTCACGGTGACGACCAGCCGGCGCGGTTCACTGCCCTCCGCTTGCTGCTCCCCCTCTGCCACCGCCTGTTCCCAGGCGAGGCGTACGGACACCGAGCGCGCGTCGGAGTGCTTGAGCACGTTCGTCAGCGCCTCCTGCACCACGCGGTAGACGGTGACCTGCGCGTCGGCGGCGAGCGGCTGCGGCTCGCCCTGCGCCAGCAGGACCACGGACAGCCCCGCTCGCCGCACCTCCCCGACCAGCGCGTCGAGACCGTCCAGGGTGGGCTGCGGGGCCGGCCCCCCTCTCGGCCCTCCGCCCGGGACTCCGTTCGGCTCCCCGGCCGGCTCTTCCTTCAACACGCCGAGCATGCGCCGCAGCTGAACCATCGCGTCCCGCCCGGCCCCGGAGATCGCGTCGAACGCCGCCTCGGCCCGGTCGGGATCCGACCGCACGACCAGGGGCCCGGCCTCCGCCTGCACCACCATCAGGCTGACGGCGTGCGACAGGATGTCGTGCATCTCCCGGGCGATCCGCGCCCGTTCCCGCTCGGCCGCCCGCTCGGCCTCCACCACCCGCGCGCGCTCCAGTTCCGCGGCACGCGCCTCGACGGCCTCGGTGTACGCCTGCCGGGTACGCGCCAGCACGCCGAGCGCGTACACCATGGAGAAGAGGAAGAACGCGAAGAGGTACTCGCGGACCGTATTGGTCCGCAGGGCCACCGCGACCGCCACGAGCGGCAGCCCGATCCCGACCGTCACCCGCCGCTGCCGCACCCCCGCCTGCGCGGCCACGGTGAAGAGGGCCACCAGCGGGCTGTACGGCATCGGCTGCCCGGGCCCGTCCAGGGGCAGGTAGGCGAACCCGGCCATGGTGATCGCCAGCAGACACGTCAGCGGCGCCCGGCTGCGCCACAGCAGCGGCAGCACGGACAGCGTGGTCATCCCGTAGAACACCCAGGTGGCGGGCGGCGCGTCCGCCGAGCGGGGCACGACGAAGGGGATGGTGACGGCGGCTTGCACCACCACGGTGATCAGGGCGTCCACGGCCCAGGGGCTACGGAAGCGGGGGCGGGGGGAGGTACGGGAGG
>NZ_JBPQTS010000250.1:0-6298 GCF_051386455.1 Streptomyces sp. URMC 124 | reverse complement strand
GAGGTGGGGGGACGTGGGCTGTCGGGGGGAGGGACAGGACCGCTCGGGCGATGGCGTCCGCGTCGCCCAGCGTCACCGAGTCGACGCCCGGGCGGATGCCCGCCGCCGTCACCCAGTGGACGGACTCCGTGGGCACCCCGTAGGCGAAGCGGCGCGGGTGGGGCCGGCCGCGGCCGTCGACGACGTGGTACGGGCGCTCGGTGACGGCCAGCCCGCCCGTCTCGTAGCCCGTGCCCGCGGCCGTGGGGATGCGGTAGGGGGTGACCTGATCGGTGTTCAGGAGGTGGCGCAGCAGGGGGTCGGCGGTGCGGCGCAGGTCGGGCTCGGGCAGGCGGGCCTCGATCAGCACCCGGGAGCGGACGGGCGGGCCGGGCACGGCCGGGCAGTCGGCCGCGAAGGACGGCCCCTCGGGTCCGGCGACCTCCAGCCGTACGACGGTGCCGGGGCCGGTGACCTCCAGGACGCCCGCCTCGATGAGAGCGGCCATCTCCTCGATGCGGGAGGCGGGCGGGCCGATGGAGAGGAAGGCGTTGAGGGGGGTGTACCAGCCTTCGAGGTCGTCCCGGTGGGAGTCGCCCTCCAGGCCGCCGTGGTCGACGGCGAGCCGGATCTCGTTGCGCAGGTCGCGCAGGACGTCCAGGGCCGCCTTCAGCGGCCCGCTGACGTTGCCCTCGCGGGCGGCCCGCACGTCCGCGCGCAGGTAGTCCAGCAGCCAGGCGCGGAAGTCGGCGCGCCCGGTGAAGGCGCGGTCGCCGTACGGTCTGGCGAGGCGCTGCCAGTCCCAGCGTTCGGCGGGGTCGATGCCGAAGGCGTCGAGGAGCTCGGCGCGTTCGTCGTCCTTCTCCAGCGCCAGGAAGCGCTCCGTGAACTCCTCGCGCTCGCCCGCCCGGCCGAGCCGCTCCAGCAGCGTGCCGTAGTAGACGCCCTCCACCTCGCCGGCGATCAGCGGCCACAGGTCGGTGCCGAACCGCACGGGGCCCCCGCGCCCGGCGCGCTCGCGCAGGCCGGCGATGTAGCCGGCGGTGAGCAGCCGGGGCAGGTGGCGGCCGTGGGCGCCCTTCTCGTTCTCGCCGCGCGCGTGGTACGGGACGCCGCGCCGGGAGAAGGCGTACAGCCGGGGCTCCGCGCCGGACGGCCGGTAGACGACCCGGTCGCCTTCGCGGTCGCCCTCCCGGTCGAACGTACCGCCGCGCCCCGCGGTGAACAGGGCCATGTAGTCGAAGAAGTTCAGGCCCAGGCCGCGCAGCAGAACGGGCTGCCCGGGCGCGATGTGCCCGAGGTCGAGGTCGGCCGGGTTGACGGGCGTGACGTAGTCGAGGTGGTGGATGCGGGCCAGCGATGCCGTACGGGCCTCCCGGGCGGACAGCTGAGCGGGTACGTGCCCGAGCGCCATGACGACCGCGTCGAGCCGGTTGAGGCGGGTGCCGTCCTCCAGGCGGATGCCCTGGGGGCCGCCGGTGATGCCTTCAACGTCGGCCATGGCGACCGCGCGCGAGCGGTGGACCTCGACGGTCACGTGCGCGGGGGCGCGGGCGGCGATCCGCCGGAAGCAGGCGTGGAGGTAGCGGCCGTAGAAGGCGCGGGTGGGGTAGGTGTCGGGTCCGAGGGCGCGGGCCTCGGCGAGGGTGGCGGCGTCGTACGCGCCGGCCTCCCGGGCGGCTCCCCCGGACTCCCCGGCCTCCCCCGTCTCCCTGGCCTCCCCGGCCTCTCTGGCCTCCCTGTCACCGTCTCTGTCGTCGTCACCGGAGGCGACGGCGCGCGCCCACTCGTACAGGCTGGGCCCCGGTTCGACCGGGCCCTCGATCCGCGCGCTGTCGTCCGTGTACACGGTGATCTGCGAGGCCACGGTGTTCATCAGCAGGTGGGGGGACTGATCGGTGCGCCACACGGTGCCCGCGCCGGGCGCGGAGGGGTCGACGACGTGCACGGTCACCGCGCGGTGCGAGGGCGCGGCGCGCTCGTTGGCGCACAGCCGCTCAAGCACGGACAGTCCCCGTGGGCCGGCGCCGACGATGCCGACCTCGATACGACTGCTGCTCATGCGTATGCTCCTCCGTTCTGAGGGGGCTCCCGGGGCGGGGATGCACGGCGGTGCGGCGTACGGTTCCGGTTTCATCTGGCCGCCGCGGGAGGACGGGGGTCAACGCGCGGGGGCGGGGTCCGTCAGGTCCCCTCCACGGACACGACTCCGATGTGACATACCGTCATCCACCCTTTCCCCGGCGCTCTCCCCCGGTCGCCGCCCCGTGCGACCCTGGGCGGCATGCGCGCCGCCTACATCGATCGGCCCGGCCCGCCGGAGGAGATCGCGGTCGGCGAACTCCCCGCCCCGCGGCCCGCACCGGGCCCCGCCGACGTCCTGGTCGACGTCACCGCCACCACCGTCAACCCCGTCGACGCGCTCGTCCGTTCGGGGCGCTTCCGTACGCCGCTGCCCTTCCCCTTCGTGATCGGCCGGGACCTGGTGGGGACGGTCGCCGCGGCCGGGCCGGGCGCGCCCGGGTTCACGCCCGGCGACCCGGTGTGGTGCAACAGCCTGGGGCACGCCGGCCGGCAGGGGGCCGCCGCCGAACAGGCCGTCGTCCCCGCCGACCGCCTCTACCCGCTGCCGGCCGGGGCGCGGCCCGAGGACGTCGTCGCGGTCGCCCACCCCGGCGCCACGGCCTACCTCGCGCTGTTCACGCACGGCGGGCTGCGGCCCGGCGGGACCGTGCTCGTCACCGGAGCCGCCGGGAACGTGGGCAGCGCACTGGTCACGCTCGCCGTGCGGGCCGGCGCCCGGGTGGTGGCCACCGCCTCGGCGCGCGACGCGGCCTATGTGCGCTCGCTCGGCGCCGACGTGGTCCTCGACTACGCCGCCCCCGGGCTCGCCGGACGCCTCGCGGCGGCCACGCCCCGCGGCGTCGACGTGCACGTCGCCACCCACGGCGGGCACGACCTCGACGCCGCCGTGGCCCTGCTGGCCCCGCGCGGCCGGATCGTCCTGCTGGCGGGCGTCGCCGCCCGGCCCGTCCTGCCCGTGGGGCCGCTGTACCAGAAGGACGGGGCGGTGGTGGGGTTCGCGATCTCCCACGCGTCCACGGCCGAACTCGCCGAGGCGGCAGGGGTCGTAGGACGGCTCGCCGCCGACGGGCTGCTCCGGGCGCGGGACGTCGAACAGCTGCCGCTCGCGGCCGCCGCCGAGGTGCACCGCCGCATGGAGGACGGCCAACTGCGGGGGCGGAGGGTGCTCTTGCGGGTGTGAGGGCCGACTGCCCCTGCCCCTGCCGCTGCCCCTGCCGCTGCCGACGGGCCGGGCACCCGAGCCCGCCACCCCCCTGCACGCAACGCCGCCGGACCTGACTCACCCGTCGGGCCGCCATTGCCCCGGGCACCCGGCCCTGCGCACCCTGGAACCTATGACTCCCCCAGCCACCGAAGCCGGCGTCGAGGCCGGCGCCGCGATCCTCACGGTGCGGGCCCGCGTCCTCGTCGCCGCGTCGCCCGGCACCGT
The DNA here is from genome assembly GCF_051386455.1 of Streptomyces sp. URMC 124. Lineage (NCBI taxonomy): Bacteria > Bacillati > Actinomycetota > Actinomycetes > Kitasatosporales > Streptomycetaceae > Streptomyces > Streptomyces sp. URMC 124. The sequence goes on along the minus strand of NZ_JBPQTS010000250.1, from coordinate 2,805 downwards.
CTACGACACGGTCAGCGAGCTCGCCCGCAGCGGCGAATGGAGCCGCGAGTGCACCGGAGGCAGCTGGGTGTCCGGTACGCCGCGCACGGTCGGCGCCGTCTTCCGCGGCGAGAACCACCGCGGGGCGGACGTCCTGCCCTGGGCGCCGATCGTCCGCGGCCCCTGGACCACCGAATCCGAGGTCGTGGCCGCCGAACCCGGGCGCCTGTTCCAGTGGGTCGTCCGCGACAGCGCCGGGCGCCGCCAGGACAGCACGTGGACGTACGAGTTGGAGGCCGCCGGGGACGGTGGCGGTGGCCGTGCCGGGGGTCGCCGTGCCGGGAGCGGCTGCCTGCTCGTTCACCACTACCGGCTCGGCCGGCCCACCGAAGGGCTCGCGAAGATCTTCCGGCAGCTGGGCCCGGACGGGCAGCGGCGGTTCACCGCCGAGTGGAACCGCAAACTCACCGACGACGTGACGGAGTCGCTGTCCCGCATCAAGGACATCGTCGAGCGGACCGTCTGACAGGCCCGTGCCGCGAGGGCGGCCGAGGGGCGAGGGATGAGGAGAGATGCCGGACCGAGCGGCGCCGTCACGCCCGTCGGCCGAGCGGTGGGACGCCGACGACCCCGGCTTCTGGGCCCGGGGCGGGCGGCACGTCGCCCGGCGCAACCTGCTGCTGGCCGCGCTCTGCGGGCACCTGGGGCTGTCCGTCCGCGGCATGTGGCCGGTGATCGTGCTGTTCCTGCCCGCCGGCAGCGGAGCGGCGCCCGGAGCCGGTGACAAGTTCCTGCTGCTCGTCACGCCCGTGGTCGCCGGAGCGGCACTGCGGCCGGCCGCCGGGCGTGCCCTCGCCCGGCTCGGCGGCAGGGACCGCACCGCCGTCACCACGGCCGCCCTGGCCCTGCCGGGGCTCGCCGCCCTGTACGTCCTGCAGCGGCCCGGGGCCCCGCTGTGGCTGCTCCTGGCCGCCGCCGCGACCGCCGGAGCGGGCGACGCTGCCGCGGCCGCGCCGGTCGGCGCCGCCGCCTCCTACCCCCGGCGCTCGCGGGGGCGGGCCCTCGCCCTCGCGACCGCCGGGGGCGACCTCGGGCTCGCCACCGCCCAGCTCGCCGGGGTGTGGGCCGCCGTGACCGCGGGCGGCGCCTCCCCTGCCCGGATCGCCGCCGTCCACGTGCCGCTGACCGTGCTGGCGGCGCTGGTGGCCGCGCTGCGGATGGACAACCTGGCGGGTGGGAAGCGGGTGGGCGCGGACGGGCCGGCGGTCGTGCCGGCGGACGCGACGGCCAGGGCCCGGCGCGGGGCGGATCCTCACCTGGCGTGGCTGTCGCTGCTGTCCCTGGCCACGGCCGGCTCGTTCACGGGCTACGGGCTCGCCTTCGGGCTGGTGCTGCGGTACGAGTTCGGCACCTCCGCCCTGGTGGCCCTCGGCTGCGCGCTGCCGGCCACGCTGCTGGGTGCGGCCGCGCGCCCCTGCGGCGGGTGGCTGGCCGGGCGGTGGGGCGGCGCGCGGGTCACGCTGGCGAGCCTGTCGGGCATGGCGGTGGGCACGGGCGTGCTCGCCGTGGCGTCGTCGCGGGGCTCGGCCGGAGTGTTCACTGCTGTGCTGACGGTGCTGATCGTCCTCGGGGGCATGGGTGCCGGAGCCGTCGTGACCGTCGCTCCCCGGCTGTTCGGCGAGCGGGCCGGCGAGGCGATCCTCTCCGGCCAGGACGCGAGGACCGCCTTCGCGGCCGCCCGCCGGAGCACCGCCGTCGCCGCCGGGCTCACCGGGCCGGCCGGGGCGCTCGGGGCGGCGGCGATCGGCTTGTCCCTGGGCGTGGCCTACGACACGGGCTCGGCGGCCCCCGCGCTGTGGGGCCTCCTCGGCCTCTACTCCCTGTGCGCGGCGCTCACATGGACGCTCTACGCCCGCCGCGAGCCGCTTCCGGCGGGCCGGTCCCTGCGGCGCCACCCGGGCCACGGCCCGGCCCTCCCGGAGAGCCTCGGCTGAACGGTTCGCCTCCGGCGCGGGGTGGTCGGCGGTGCCGTCGTATCAACCGGCCGGCACGGCACCGCCGGACGCTGCCGCGGTGGCTGATCACCACCGCGGCGGAAAAAGGGCGCGAGCCGCACCCGGGCGGGCGCGGGCAGGCTCCTCCCACCGGCTGCAGCCAGACCACCGCACGGTGCCGCACCCTTCAACCCCGCCGCCACGGCGAACAACCACCACGGCGCAGCCCGGCGGTGCCGAACGCACAGCACGTGGCCTCGGCACCGCCGGACATCCACATCGTGGCTAAGCACCACCGCGGCGGAAGAAAGGGCGCGAGCCGCACCCTTCAACCCCGCCTCCGCCGGGCGGGCGCGGGCAAGCCCCTCCCACCGGCTGCAGACAGACCACCGCACGGTGCCGCACCCTCCATTCCGCCGCCACGGCGAACACCACCACAGCGCAGCCCGGCGGTGCCGAACGCACAGCACGTGGCCTCGGCACCGCCGGACATCCACATCGTGGCTAAGCACCACCGCGGCGGAAGAAAGGGCGCGAGCCGCACCCTTCAACCCCGCCTCCGCCGGGCGGGCGCGGGCAAGCCCCTCCCACCGGCTGCAGACAGACCACCGCATGGTGCCGCACCCTCCATTCCGCCGCCACGGCGAACACCACCACAGCGCAGCCCGGCGGTGCCGAACGCACAGCACGTGGCCTCGGCACCGCCGGACATCCACATCGTGGCTGAGCACCGCCGCGGCGGAAGGAAGGGCGCGAGCCGCACCCTTCAACCCCGCCTCCGCCGGGCGGGCGCGGGCAAGCCCCTCCCACCGGCTGCAGACAGACCACCGCA
>NZ_JBPQTS010000249.1:0-6308 GCF_051386455.1 Streptomyces sp. URMC 124 | reverse complement strand
CACCCCCGTCCCGCAATGTCCACCACGGACCCTCTGGAGGACGACTGTCCCACATCCCATTGCAGCCGCGAAGGGCACTTCCGCGATGTTTCTCCAGGCGCGGGTCTGCGGCGAACGGTCACGTCAATCCCCCATGATTGAACCGAAGTTGGTGCCCGAGCCGAGGAAGAAGCCCGCCACCAGCAGAATCATCGTGGCCGGCACCATGAAGGTCGTGATCACCACGGTCGCCTTCGGTACGGCCCGTGCGGCACGGCGCCGGGCCTGCTGGGCGTCGACGCGGCGCATGTCGTTGGCGATGGCGATCAGGGTGTCGACGATAGGGGCGCCGAGCTCCTCGCCCTGCTGGAGCGCCGCGACGAATTGGGCGACCTGCTCGGAGTCATTGCGACGCCGCAGCTCCTCGAACGCCTGCCGGCGGCTGACGCCCATGTCCATCTGGCGCAGCGTGATGCGCAGTTCATCGGCCCACGGGCCGGCATAGCGCTCGGCGACGCGCTCCAGTGCCTGCCGGAAGCCGAGGCCCGCGCTGACCACTACCGCCAGCACGTCCAGGAAGTCCGGGAGCGTCCGGTCGATCGCTGCCTTGCGCTCGCGAACGGCGGCCCAGATGCCGACCTCGGTCCAGAACAGCCCGAAGGCGACCAGCAGGAGCGTGAGGAGCAGTTGTCCGTCGCCGATCATCACCAATGCGCCGCCGAAGCCGAGGGCGCCGTAGACGGCGCGGCGGGCCGCGTACCGGTCGACGGTCAGTCCCCCGGGGTTACCTGCGCGGTCGATGCGGCTGCGGACCTTCGCCACGCGCTTGCCGCCCATCATCCGCAGCACCAGGGGTGCGTAGCGCATCCCGAGCCGGTCGACTGCCGAGCCGACTGCCGTGGTCCGGGTGGAACCGACCTCCAGGGCCAGCGCCAGGTCGTCCGGCAGCCTGGCCCGGCTGCGGCAGAGGACGAGGCCGGCGCAGGCACCTGCCACGGACAGGGCGGCCAGCAGGCCCAGCAGAAGTCCGGTGATTCCCATGCGCGGCCGCCTCTCAGACGTCGATCCGGGACAGCCGGCGGATGACGAGGAATCCCAACCCGTACAGCGCGAAGGCGGTGACCACGGCCGCCTGGCCCAGGAAGGACGACGTCATGCGGTCGATGGAGCCGGGGGCGATCCGGTCCGTCAGCAGGAGCGTGCCGATGCCCATCAGCGGGACGACGTAGGCCGTGACGGTCACCTGGGACAGCTGGGTGCGGACCTCGCGCCGGGTCTCCTTACGCTCTTCCAGCGTCTGGGTGAGGTTGCGCAGCGAGCTGACGACCGTGCCACCGGCCCGGTTCGACAGGATCAGAGTGGTGACGAGCACGACCAGTTCCCGGGAGGGCAGCCGGTCGGCCAGCTCGCCCAGCGCGTCGTCGATGGAGTGGCCGACCGCGAGCTTGTCGGCGACCTTGGCGAGCTCTTCGCCGGCCGGGGCCTCCATCTCGTCCGCCGCCATGCCGAGCGCCGTGCGGAGGGCGAGCCCGGCCTGAGTCGCGTTGGCGAGGATGCGCGAGAGCTCGGGCAGCTGATTGATGAACTTCTCGATGCGCTTGCGGCGCTGCCGGGCGAGGAAGCCCGACGCGGTCCACACGGTGATCACAGCTGCCAGGGGCCCGAAGAACGGCGCGAGGGCTCCGGCCGCGAGCAGCCACAGCCCGGCGGCGGCGCCCAGCGTGGCGACGGTGTACTCGGCGGGGGTGACCTCCAGGCCGGTCGCGGCCAGCCGGCGCTCCAGCCGCCGCCCCGCCCGGGTGGCCCGCATCCGCCGGTCGAGGCGGGAGAAGCGGCGGGCACGGCCTGTCGGCGGGAGCGCGGGAGCGTCGGACAGGCGGTCGACGAGGGAGCGGCGCTGCGCCTTCCCGGCGGCGTACGTCTGCAGGCCCACGATGCCGAATATGCAGGCCACCAGCGTGGCCACGACGGTCGGCGCGACGAGGTGCGTGAGATCGTCCATGTCCGTCTCCTCCCTACCCGTGCCCCTGCCGCACTTCCCGGACCACGGTTCCGGCAGGGGGCGCAGCGAGGCCAAAGGCCGGTGGTACGGATTCCCCGGCGAGCCGCAGACGGTCCGCTGTCCGTTCCGGGAGGGGGAAGCAGGCGAACCCGCCACGCACGATCCGGTCGGCGTCCAGCGGGTGGGCGTCGTAGCGGCAGACCGTCACCAGCCGGAAGTCCTCGCGGCCGTGCGAGTCGAGCAGGGCGACCTCCGCGACGCGACGCGTCCCGTCGGCCTGCCGGGTGAGCTGGACGACACAGTCCACGGCGCTGTTGATCTGATCCCTCAGCGCCTCGTAGGGGACCTTGACCTCCGACATGGAAGCGAGCGTCTGCAGCCGCATCAGTGCATCCTCGGCACTGTTGGCGTGCACGGTGGCGAGGGAGCCGTCGTGACCGGTGGACATGGCCTGGAGCATGTCGAGGGTCTCGCCGCCGCGCACTTCGCCGACGATGATGCGGTCAGGACGCATGCGCAGGGAGTTGCGCACGAGATCACGAATGGTGATCCGGCCTTTCCCCTCGACGTTGGGCGGACGCGATTCGAGACGGATCACGTGAGCCTGCTGCAGCTGCAGCTCGGCGGCGTCCTCGACGGTGATGATGCGCTCCTCTTCCGGGATCAGCGCCGAGAGGGCGTTCAGCAGCGTCGTCTTCCCGGATCCGGTCGGCCCCGAGACCAGCAGGTTGAACTTCGCCCGGACGAGCGCGGAGAACAGCATCAGCATCCGCTCGTCCAGGGTGCCCATGCCGATGAGCTCGGGCAGCGTGTACGCCCGCGGGAAGCGCCGGATGGTCAGGGTCGCACCGTTCAGGGCGAGCGGGGGAATGATGACGTTCACGCGTTCGCCGCTCGGCAGCCGGGCGTCGACCATCGGATTCGACTCGTCCACCCGGCGGTTGACCGTGGAGACGATGCGCTCGATGGTCTGCATCAGCTGCTCGTTCGACGCGAACCGCACGGGAACGGGCTCGACCCGCCCCGAACGCTCGATGAAGATCTGGTCGGGCCCGTTGACCATGATTTCCGTGATGGAGGGGTCCTCCAGGAGAGGTTCAAGGACACCGAGGCCGAGCGCCTCGTCCACGACACGGCGGATGAGCCGGTCCCGCTCGGCGGTGGACAGGACCGGTCCTTCCCGGCTGATGATGTGCCCGAGGACGCGCTCCAGCCGCGTGCGGCGCTCGGAGGCGGCGAGGGCCGACATCTCGGCAAGGTCGATCTCTTCGAGCAGCTTGGCGCGGTACACGGGGACGAGGTGGCTCGACTCCCGCCCGTCGGCGGGCGTTTCGGGGGCGGTGATGCGGGACCGCAGGCTCATGGCGCACTCCTCGGCAGCGGGTACGAGCCGGTGTCGGCGGGACAGGGCATCGTGGCCCGCCGGGTGACGGAGCGCTCGCCCAGGAAGGGCAGCACCGACGGGATGACGACGGTGACCGTGGCGGTCGTGCCCGGGGCGCCGACCGCGCAGGGCGCCGCCTCCGGCGCGCCCTCTGTCCGCAGCCACCCGCTCATGGCGGCCCGGCCGGCGGCGGCCGGCGACACCCTGGGGTCGTCCAGCGACGCGGTCCGGGCCGCGGCCCGGGCCGCGCTGCCCGCCTGCTGCGTCGCGTAAGCGGCCAGTCCCAGCTGGATCGCGGCCAGCCCGACGAGCAGGAGCACCGGGAGGAAGCCGATGAGCTCGATGGAGAGGGAACCCCGATCGCCCCGGCGCGCGGTCGCGGCTCCGGCCACGCGTGGTCGCATCACCTCTCCTCCTCCGCCGCGCCCGCGGAACCTGTCACCGTCCACGGCCAGTTCACGAGGCCCGGAAAGAGCACAGGGACCTTCAGGGCGACTTCCGCGTGGACGATGCCCGTGCCGCGTCCCCCGCACTCCGGACCGCCCCGCCAGGCTCCCGGGAGGTCCGCCCGGGCCGCCGCGGCGCAGTTGCCTCCGGCCGCTCCCGCTCGCGCGCCCTTGTCCGCCGCGTCTCCCGCGAGCGAGTAGGTGTAGCCGACGAGGACGCACTGCCACACCACCGCCAGCACGACGAAGATCAGCGGGAGGAGGCCGAGGAACTCCACGGCGACCTGCCCCCGGTCACCGCCCCCGCGCCGCCGGAAGCGGCTCGTCGGCACGGGGGTGAGCTGGTCCGCCCCCGCAGGGCCGGCGCCGCCCGCCCCCAAGGCGCGGCGGCGCCCCGTACCCCCGGTGAGCGAACGGCTCGCCTGGGCGGCACCGCGTAAAAGGCCTCCGCCCGCGGCGGGGGCGGCGATCAGACCGAGCTCCCCCGCCAGCGTCCACATGGCCTGCCGTACGCCGGAGCGGGCGTCCAGGTCCTGCATCCGGCCCGAATCGACGGCCGGCTGCAGCTCCTTGTAGCACGCGGGGACCGTGGTGCGGGCGGCCCGCGTGCCCGTGGTGCGCTCCACCAGGGCGGGCTGGATCTCGCTGCTACGGGTGTGCCGGTTGATGACGGACGTGGTCTCGGCGGCCTTGCGGATCTGGAGCCGGTCCCAGAGCCGCACCATCCGCTTCGCGGCCCTGACGGACACCACGTCCGGCGTCGTCACGAGCAGGGCCACGTCCGCGGTCTCGACGACGGCGGCACCCGCGGCGGTGATCTGCGTGCCGCAGTCGGCGATGACGAGTTCGTACCGGCTGCGCAGGGCCGCCGCGATCTGCCGGGCGGCGAGGTCGCCGATCTCCTCACCACGCTCGCCCTCGGCCGGGGCCAGCAGCAGGCCGAGACCGGTCGGGTGCGGGAAGACGGCGTCCTGGAGTACCCGTGGCGAGATGTCGCTGATTCCGGCCAGGTCGGCGATCGACCTGCGGAACTGAACGTCCAGGTAGGAGGCGACGTCACCGGACTGCAGGTCCAGATCGACCAGTGCGACGCTGCGTCCGCCGGCGCACGCGGCGAGGGCGAGTTGCACGGCGGTGACGGTCGTCCCGACGCCGCCCTTGGCCCCGACGACCGCGAGGAGCGTCCCGCCCGGCCCCCCGCCGGCGCCCTCCCCGGCACTGCCGAGGTGACGGCGGACTCCCGTGGCCCAATGGGCGGCGGCCTGCACGCGGGCCCCCATCTCCTCGTAGGACAGCGGGAGCCCTGCGAGGCCCCGCGCGCCCACGTCCATCGCCGCCGCGTACAGCGCGGGCCCTCGGTCGGCGGTGACGAGCACGACGCCCGTGGCCGGGAAGCGCAGGGCCACCTCGCGGATGACCTCGAGGGCGGGGACGGGGCCGAGCCCCTCGTGGACCAGCACCACCTCGGGGAGCTCGTCGACGGACGCGGACGCCAGCACCGCCAGGGTGTCGAGCAGGCGCGTGGAGTCGCCGACGGGTCGCAGCGGTTCGACGCCGGGCAGCTGACCCAGCAGCCCGCCGAGGGCCCGGGCCGCCTCGGGGTCACCGACGGCCGGGAGGATTCTGATCGTCACCGTTCTCCCCTGCTCTACTTGTCGCCGTCGAGCGTGTAGGTGCGGTCGCTTCCGCTGACCGCGTCGTCGCCACCGGGGGCCACCAGCGCGAGCCGGACGTGGGAAGCGAAGGACTCCGCGTAGGCCACCCGCTGGGCGTCCTTGGTGTCGAGGGCGAAGGTGATCGGCACGGCCTCCCCGCCGCGCCGCCCGCCGACCGTACCGCTGCTGCCGTCACGCTCGAAAGGAGTGAGCTTGCCGACCTGGATGACCTGCGCGTTGGTGACGATGACCTTGGACACCGGCTTGGCGCCCTGCTCCTTGCCGTCGAAGGTGGCGTAGACGTTGACCTTCGCGCCGGCGTAGATCTTCCCCGCGACGCCCGTCGCCGCGTCGATCATGATGGCGATCTCCTGCTGCCCGGGCCGCAACTCCGGGCGGGCGACGGCCATGTCCTGCTGGAGCAGCGAGCCCTTGCGCAGCGGGGTGACGGAGATCTTGCCGTCGAGGAAGCCCAGGTCGGTGACGGCCGTCGCCGGAAGCCAGCGCCGGGGCATGGAGACCTTCTCGAAACGGTCCTTGGCGTCCCCGAGATGCTGGTAGGCGGGGATGTCGGCCTTCAGCCGGTAGGCGGAGGCCACGGGCCCGAGCTTGGACTCGGTGTCGTGAACGACCGCGAGCACTCCGGCGAAGGCGCCGAGAGCGCAGAGCACCGACAGGAGCAGCAGGATGATCCCGCGGCGCTGGCGTGAATTCATGGGACGACGAACCTCGTTCGGGGACGTGACCGGGCGGGCCGGGCTGACCGGGCGGTGCTCAGCTGCGGACGCGAGCGGCGGGATCCGCCCGGCCGTAGCGGGGCGGGGGCGGTGCGGGGGCACCTC
>NZ_JBPQTS010000248.1:0-6328 GCF_051386455.1 Streptomyces sp. URMC 124 | reverse complement strand
GGCCGGGAACCTCGTACTGGCCGCGACCGGCCGGGGCGCCGCGGGGGCCGGGGGCGCCGCGCCGGCACCCCGGGCTCACTCGCCCCGGAAGAGCTCCAGCAGGTCCTGCCGGCCGAACACGCCCGCGGCCTCGATGGCCGAGGGCGCCCCGGCGGCCGGGTCGGCGCCGTGCGCCAGCAGCGTGCGGACGACCTCGTCCTCGCCCTTGAAGACGGCGCCCGCGAGGGGCGTCTGGCCGCGGTCGTTGGCCCGGTTCGGGTCCGCCCCGCGCTGCAGGAGGGCGGTGACGGCGTCGAGGTGGCCGTGGTAGGCGGCCAGCATGACCAGGGAGTCGCCGCGGTCGTTGGTGAGGTTGGCCGGCACGCCCGCGTCCACATAGGCGGCGAGGGTGTCGGTGTCGCCGTGGCGCGCCAGGTCGAAGACCTTGGCCGCGAGCTGGAGCACCTCGGGGTCGTGGGCGGGCTCGGTCTCGGGGGTCTGCTCGGTCATGGTCTGCGGTCCTCCGGTTGGGCGCCTGGACAGCACGCGATGTCGGTGTAGTTCCCACCCTATGTACGGTCGCGGGGCGGTGTCCGGCAGGCACGGACGCGCCCGTTCGGGTGAATCGGGAATCGCTCGGCCGGGAGTCGCCGCCCCTGGCCGGTTTCGAGCGCCGGACTGCCGCCCGGGGCCGCGGGCAGGCGGTTTGCCCCTCCGCGGGCGACGGTCCGCCCCTTGCCGATCACGGCTTCCGGCCGGTGATCGAACTGCGATGTCCTTTTGTCGCATTAATACTTTCTGTGAGTCTTGAGGAGCTCATGGTGAACCCCTCGACCACTCAGGAGAACGTCATGATTCTGTCCATCTCGGGTGTCGTGCTGTTCGGCATCATCGTCTTCCTGTTCTTCCGCAAGGACAGCCTGAAGGCCAGCCACGCCATCGTCTGCGCCCTCTTCGGCTTCTACCTCTCCAGCACGGCCATCGCGCCCAGCATCAGAGCGGGAAGCGCGAGCCTCGCCGGGCTCCTGGGCGGCCTCAAGTTCTGACCCCCGCCCCCGCGGCCCGCCCCGCACCGGCCGCGCTCGCCGCGCTCGCCGCGCGCCTCCGCGCCCGTTCCGCACCCCTGGACGCCCCTCTGCAGGAGGAGACCGACGTGGATCCACGACAGCTCCCCCGCAGCCTCACCGACAGCCGGCGCGTCGCCCGCGGACACGATCTCGCGCGCACGGCAGCCGACAGCGCGGCCGACATACTCCACCCGCTGATCGTCATCGCGCGCGGACTGCGCGCCCTGGCGGCCGGCGCGTGGCGCAAATGGGCGCAGACACCGGGCGACCGGCGCGGCCCCACCCTGCTGCTGGTGGGGTCGTGCATCGCCATCGTGGTGCTCGTGCCGTACGGGCCGCCGCTCGCCGGCGTCACCCTGATGACGATGGCGGCCTGGGCGGGCCGCGACCGCGGACCCGCGCACGAGACGGCCGTCCGCGGGAGCGAGGGCGAACGGCTCCAGGCGCTGTACGAAGCCCTGGTGCCCTACCTCTCCGTCCCCGAGGACCCGGCGCCGCTCTACGCCTACGACGGCGACCGGGACGAGGCGTTCACGTCCTACGCCTTCGACCACAGCGGCCGGCTGATCTCCCTGGAGCTGCGCTACCCGGCCTACTTCACCGACGGAGAACCCGAATCCCGGGCCAGGATCGAGCAGTTGCTGCAGATGAAGGCGGGCCGCGGGCGGGAGTACCGGTTCGACTGGGACGAGGAGGCCAACCGCCTCGCCCTGCACGTCCTGCCGCCGCTGCCCACCGACGTCTTCGCCCAGCGGTTCGTGACGGCGCCCGGCGAGAGCGTCCTCGGCTTCACCGACCCCGGGGCCGTGCACCGCACGCTGCCCGTCCTTTACGGCACCGACTGCCGCGACGAGCCGCCGGTGCTGTGGCGCACCGGCCAGCGCTCCACCGAGCCGCACCTGCTCGTGCTCGGCCGGCCCGCCGCCGGCACCAGCACGCTGCTGCGTTCGCTCGCCCTGCAAGCCCTCCAGCAGGGCGACGTCCTGGCCGTCGACGGCAGCGGATCCGGCGAATTCGCCTTCCTCCGGGGGCAGGACGGCGTCCTGGCCGTCGAATCCTCGCCCGCCGGGGCGCTCGCCGCCCTGGAGTGGGCCTCCCACGAGACCGAGCGGCGCCTGCTCACCGCCGACCGCGCGCGGCGGCAGGGACACCAGACGCCCGAGGACGTCCGGCGCCCCCTGTGGATCCTCGTCGACCGGCCGACCGCGCTCAGCCACCTCGCCGCGACCGAAGGCAGGACCGATCCGCAGGAGTTGCTGCAGGTGCCGCTGCGGCACGGGCGGATCGCCAACGTCACCGTCGTGGTCGGCGACCACCTGGACGACGCCGCGGGGCCGAGCGCGTCGCTGCTCTCCGAGCCCGTGCTCACCCACACGCGGGCCCGCGTGGTCCTCGGCGCCGTCACCGCCGACCAGGTGCGCTCCGTACTCGGCGCCCCGCCCCGGAGCACCCCTCCGCCGGAAACCCCGCCCGGACGCGGTTACGCCCGGCTCGGCTCGGGCCCCGTCCACCGCGTACAGGTCCCCGCGACGCCCGACCCGTACGACGAGGACACGCCCGAACGCGAACGCCAGGCGATCCTGGCCCTCCTACCGAACGGCCCCGGGCCGGCCCGCACCGCCACCGCCGACTACGACACGGGCGACCCGGGCCCCCTGTCCATACAACCCACGTAGCCGGACCCGCACCGCACACCCCTCCCCTCACGCCGACCCGGCGGCGCCAAGCCCACCCGAGCCGGGCCCGGCACCGCCGAACACGTTGTCGCCAATTGCTCACCGTTGCGGCGGAAGGAACAGCGGCCTCGCCGCACCACTCCGCACCCCCGGAATCGACTCACCCCGCCCGCACTCTTACCCCCGCCGCAACGGCGCCCCACCCCCACGACGCAGCCCGGCGGTGCCACGCACACCCCAGCCCGGCCCGGCACCGCCGAACACCTCGGCACCAATTGCTCGCCGCCGCGGCGGAAAAGAGCAGTCGGGCCACCCGGCAGACCGCGCAAACACGCCCGCCGCAACGGCGCCCCACCCCCACGACGCAGCCCGGCGGTGCCACGCACACCCCAGCCCGGCCCGGCACCGCCAAACACCTCGGCACCAATTGCTCGCCGCCGCGGCGGAAGAGGGCGCCCGGGAGGCCGTATGGCGCCGGTGGCGGCCGAGGGTGCGTGGTGGCGTTTACGCCACGTACGTGCGCGGAGCCTCCACCGCGGCCGTGGCGCCGGTGGCCACGAGGCGGGCGGCCTCCGCCAGGCGGGACGCGGCCTCTTCCGCGACCGCGCCGGTGACGGTGAACGGCAGGCGGACGTAGCCCTCGAAGGCGCCGTCGACGCCGAAGCGGGGGCCCGACGGCACGCGGACCCCGAGCCGTTCGCCCGCTTCGGCGATCCGCGAGCCGGACAGGCCGCCGGTGCGCACCCAGAGGGTGAGTCCGCCGCGCGGCACGGTGAACTCCCACTCGGGCAGGTGGCGCCGGACCGCCGCGACGAGCGCGTCGCGGCTCTCGCGCGTCATGGTCTGCCGCATGGCGACGGCCGAGTCCCAGCCCTCGGTGGTGAGCAGCCAGGTGACGGCGAGTTGTTCGAGGACGGGCGTGCCGAGGTCGGCGTAGGCGCGGGCGGCGACGAGGCTGCGGATGACGTCCGGCGCGGCCCGGACCCAGCCGATGCGCAGGCCGGCCCAGAAGGACTTGCTGGCGGATCCGACGGTGATGACGGCGTTGCCGCCGGGGTCGAAGGCGCAGACGGGGCGCGGCAGTTCCAGGCCGGGCTCCAGGCAGAGGTCGGCCATGGTCTCGTCGGCGACGAGCAGCGTGCCCGCCGCGCGCGCGGCCTCGACGAGCTGCCGGCGCTGTTCCTCGGTGGCGAGGGCGCCGGTGGGGTTGTGGAAGTCGCCGATGACGTAGGCCATGCGGGGGGCGGCGTCGCGCAGCACCTGGCGCCAGGCCGGCAGGTCCCAGCCGCCGAGCCCGTCGGCCATGGCGACGGGCACGAGGCGGGCGCCGGCCTCGCGCATGAGCTGGAGGACGTTGGCGTACGAGGGCGAGTCGACGGCGACGCGCTCGCCGCGGCCGGCGATGAGCCGGCAGATGGCGGCGACGGCTCCCATCGCCCCCGTGGTGATCATGATCTGCTCGGGCATGGTGGGCACGCCGCGGGCGGTGTAGCGGTCGGCGATGGCCTGGCGCAGGGCGGGCAGGCCGGCGGGGTAGTCGCCGTGGGTGGCCGCGTAGGGCGGCAGCTCCTCCAGCGCGCCCTGGACGGCGCGGCCGAGCCAGGGCTCGGGCGCGGGCAGGGCGGCGCAGCCGAGGTCGATGACCGAGCCGGCGGCCTCCGGCGGCAGGGGGTCCAGGGCGCGGGTGGGCAGGGGGTTGCCGGCGGGCACCGCGGTCCAGCTGCCGGCGCCGCGCCGGGATTCGAGGAAGCCCTCGCTGCGCAGGGCCTCGTAGGCGGCGGCGACGGTGGTGCGGCTGACGGAGAGGGCGGCGGCGAGCTCCCGCTCGGCGGGCAGCCGGGCGGCGACGGGCACGCGGCCTTCGAGGACGAGCAGGCGGATGCCGTCCGCGAGCGAGCGGTAGGCGGGGGCGCGGCGGCCGCCGAGCGGTGTGACAGTGCCGCGGCCGCCACCGCCCTGGGCCTCGCGGTCGCGCTGCGAGCCGAGGAGGCGGGCGAGCTTCTGCGCTCCCACCGATGAGGTCCAATGACTCATCTGAATCGGTCCACCTTCCGAGGATTGGCCATGGATCTTGCGTCCACCTGTCTCCCAGACTGTCACGTGGCAGGCCACTTGCACCACTGCGAGTGGCCGCTACTCGTACCGTCCACGCCGCCCCGGGCCGCCCTCGGGGGCGTGCCGCACGTCAGGAGGAACCGTTGTCCGCATCAGGGGGACCGTCGGGAGAGGTGTCGGAGGGGGCTTCGGAAGCGGCTCCGGGAGGGGCTCCGGGAGGGGCGTCCCTCGCCCGCCGGCTGCTGCAGCTCTACATCGGCCTCGCGCTCTACGGGGCGAGCGCGGCGCTGCATCTGCGGGCGGGGCTGGGGCTCGCCCCGTGGGACGTGCTGAACCAGGGCGTCGCGGAGCACACCGGACTGTCGATCGGCACGGCGTCGATCACGATCGGCGCGCTGGTGCTGCTGCTGTGGATCCCGCTGCGGCAGCGGCCCGGCCTGGGCACGGTGTCGAACGTGCTGGTCATCGGCCTGGCCCTGGACGCGACGCTGAGCCTGGTGCCCGATCCGCGGTCGCTGTGGATACGGATCCCGCTGCTGGCTTTCGCGGTGGCGCTGTGCGCGGCGGCGACGGGGCTCTACATCTCGGCCCGGTTCGGCCCGGGCCCGCGCGACGGGCTGATGACGGGGCTGCACCGGCGCACGGGCCGTTCGGTGCGGCTGGTGCGCACGTGCATCGAGGTGGTCGTGCTGGCGACGGGCTTCGTGCTCGGCGGCTCGGTGGGCCTGGGAACGGTCTTCTACGCCCTGTCGATCGGCCCGCTGTCGCAGTTCTTCCTGCGCCTCTTCGCCCTTCCGGAGCCTGCCGCTCCGGCTCCCGTACACCCGGCCGGGCGGGAAGTTCCGGACCTGGTTTAGGCCTGGATGAAGCGGGCCGGTAGTGTACGCCTTCGACCCACCGAACGAACCGTTACTGCACGCTAAAGCGACAGAAACACAGGGTGACATCCGTTGCCAGATGTGACAAAACGGGCGTTGGTGGGTACAACAAGGGGCGGCACGACGGGCGACGCATGTCCCTCAACGGGAATCTTCACCGCCGACCGGACGTTGACCGGATGACGACGACAGCGACACCTGTCCTGTGGGCGACTAAGCCCGGGAGGCACGATTCATGAGTGAGCGAGCTCTCCGCGGCACGCGACTTGTGGTTACCAGCTACGAGACCGACCGCGGCATCGATCTGGCCCCGCGCCAGGCGGTGGAGTACGCATGCCCGAACGGCCATCGATTCGAGATGCCGTTCTCGGTAGAGGCGGAGATTCCGCCGGAGTGGGAGTGCAAGGCGTGCGGCGCCGTGGCACTCCTGGTGGACGGCGATGGTCCTGAGGAGAAGAAGGGCAAGCCTGCGCGTACGCACTGGGACATGCTCATGGAGCGGCGTACCCGCGAGGAGCTGGAAGAGGTGCTGGCCGAGCGGCTGGCGGTCCTTCGTTCCGGCGCCATGAACATTGCCGTTCATCCGCGGGACACCCGCAAGTCCGCCTGACCGGCGGGAGCTATTGCAGTTTGTATGGACAAGGGCCCGGGCCACTGCGTGAAGCAGTGGCCC
>NZ_JBPQTS010000247.1:0-6547 GCF_051386455.1 Streptomyces sp. URMC 124 | reverse complement strand
GAGAGGGCCCCGCCGCCGCGCGGCGGGCCGCCGGACCGCGACCTCGCAGCCCCCGCCCCGGGAGGTAACCGCACATGAGCGTCACGCCCCCCGCCCACCACAGCGAGCAGCCGGGCGGGATCATGGCCGGCGAGATGGCGGAGCAGCCGGCCGTCCTGCGCCACATCCTCGACGACGGCGCCCCCGTCATCGCCGAGACCGCCCGGCTCATCGCCGCCCGCCGGCCCCGCTTCGTGCTCCTGACCGCGCGGGGCACCTCCGACAACGCCGCCCTCTACGCCAAATACCTCCTCGAAGTGCAGCTCGGCAGGCCCTGCGGCCTGACCTCCATGTCGACCATCACGACCTACGGCGCCCGGCCCGACCTGACCGACGTCCTCGCCGTGACCGTCAGCCAGTCCGGCGGCTCCCCGGACCTCGTCGCCTCCACCAAGGCCGCCCGCGAGGCCGGGGCGATCACCCTCGCGGTGACCAACAACGCCGACTCCCCGCTCGCCGCCGTCTCCGAGCACCACATCGGCATCCTGGCCGGGCCCGAGCGCGCCCTGCCCGCCACCAAGACCTACACCGCCTCCTTGCTGACCCTCTATCTCTTCGTGCAAGGGCTGCGCCCCGGCGGGGGAGACGGCACGGCGGCGGCAGAGGCCCTGCCCGGCCTCGCCCGGAGCGTCCTCGACCGCGGCGCCGAGGTCAGACAGCTCGCCGCCCGCTATCGCTTCGCCGAGCGGATGGTCCTCACCTCCCGCGGCTACGGCTACCCGACCGCCAAGGAGGCGGCGCTGAAGCTGATGGAGACCAGCTACATCCCCGCCCTGTCGTACTCGGGCGCCGACCTGCTGCACGGCCCGCTCGCGATGGTCGACAACATCTCGCCCGTCATCGCCATCGTCACCGAGGGCCGCGGCGGCGCGGCCCTGCAGCCCGTGCTGGAACGGCTGCGCGGCCGGGGAGCGGACCTCATGATCGTCGGCACCGAGGCGGAGGTGGCCCGGGCGACGACCGGCTTCGCCCTGCCCACGGCGGGCGTGCCCGAGGAGCTGCAGCCCGTCCTCGAGATCCTGCCGCTGCAGATGCTGGCCTACGAGATCACCATTGCCCGCGGCCAGGACCCGGACGCACCCCGGGCCCTCGCCAAGGTCACCGAGACCCGCTGACCGCCCCCCTGCCCCCTGCTGCCCGCTGCCGTGCCATGGCTCTCCGGCCATCCGGCTATCCGGCTCTCCGGCTCGCGGCGGTGCCGGAGCGGTGTCAGAGCAGCGCGCCGCCCGTCGCGTCTATCCACTGCCCCGTCACCCAGCGGCTGTCGTCCGAGGCGAGGAAGGCCACGATGTCGGCGACATCGCGCGCCTCGCCCACCCGGTTGAAGGGGGACAGGGCCGCGACGCCCTGCCGCACCTCCGCACCGCTGTTCAGCCACGCGGCGTTCATGTCGGTGTCGATCACGCCCGGCGCCACCGCGTTGACCGTGATGCCGCGCTCGCCCAGCTGCTTGGCCAGCACCGAGGTGAAGGCGTCGATCGCGCCCTTCGTCATGGTGTAGGCGATCAGCTGGGGCATGGCCGCGCCGTGCGTCAGCCCCGTGGAGACGTTGACGATGCGGCCGCCGTCACGCAGGCGGTCCACGCCGTGCTTGGTGACGAAGAACGGCGCCTTCGTGTTGACCGCGAAGACCCGGTCGAAGTCCTCCTCGCCGACCTCGCCGATGGGCACGCGCACGCCGTCGGTGCCGGCGTTGTTCACCAGGATGTCCAGGCCGTCCGCCCGCTCGTCGAAGGCGGCCCAGAGCGCTTCGGCATCCCCCGGGACTCCCAGCTCCGCCTTGATCGCGAAGGCCTCGCCGCCCGCTGCCTCGATCGCCTTCACCGTCTGCTCGGCCGAGGCGGCATCCCGCCCGTAGTGCACGGCGACGCGCGCCCCCTCCTTGGCCAGGCGCTCCGAAATCCCTCGCCCGATGCCCCGGCTGCCGCCCGTGACCAGTGCCGTCCTGCCCGTGAGCGTGCCCATGGCCGCGCCCCCCTCTTTCTTTAGCGAGTGCTACAGAAAGAACGTAGCACAGGTTTTTTAGCGACCGCTATAGAATGGGCTCATGGCGACCAAACAGCGGGGCAGGCCTCGGTCCTTCGATCGCGAGACGGCCCTGGAGCAGGCGATGCGCGCCTTCTGGGAGCACGGTTACGAGGCCGTCTCCATCGCGGACCTGACCCGTGCCATGGACATCAAGGCGCCCAGTCTCTATGCGGCCTTCGGTGACAAGCGCTCCCTGTTCGAGGAGGCCATCGAGGCCTACGCGCGCAACTACGGCGTCTTCACGGCGAAGGCCCTGTCCGAGGCGCCGACCGCCCGGCGTGCGGCGGACCGCCTCCTGCACGAGGCCGCGGTCTCCCACACCCTGCCCGGCCTGCCGCGCGGCTGCATGATCATCAGTGCGGCCACGAACTGCACCGAGCAGTCCGCGGAGGTGGTCGAGGCGCTCCAGAAGCGGCGCAACAAGGGCATCGCGTTCATCGAGAGCCGCATCGTCACCGACGTCGCCGCGGGCGTGCTGCCGGCGGACACCGACGCCCATGCCCTCGCCGTCTATACGGGCGCCGTTCTGCAGGGCATGTCGCAGCAGGCGCGGGACGGAGCGGACCGCGCCACCCTGGAGGCGGTCGCCGACGTCGCGATGCGGGCGTGGCCGCCGGAGCGTGCGCAGGACAGGCCGGCGTAGCGCGTGCAGGACAGGCCCGCGCAGCGCGTGCAGGACAAGCCCGCGGAGCGCGTGCAGGAGAAGTCACCGGAGCGTGCGGAGGAGAAGCCGGCGGAGCGGTCCGCGGAGTAGCGGGCGGAGCGCGGCGGTCACTTCGGGCCGCGGCGCCTGACCGGGACCCTCGACCCGGCCGGCACCGCAGCCCGGAGCCGTATCGGCCCGCGGCGCGGGGTGTGCGGACCCCGCGGCCGGAGTGGGCCGACTGGAGGCCGTGGCGCGATCAGGGCAGAGAGCGCCGGGCCTCGCTCCGCCCTCCTGTGCGGGGAAGGCGGAAACTTTGCTCGTTCATTGTGGACTAGACCATTCTCCTCTGTCCATGGTTTCCGCCGCCCGGGTTTCCGCGGGTACCGGCCGCCCGCGGCCGGGCCCGGGATGGGCGTCCCGGCCCCGGGTAGGCTCACCACTGTGCCCTCCATGAACGACCTCGTACGTCAGCACACGGCCCTCGGTGACTCCGACCTGGAGTGGCTGCACCTGCTGGTATCGGAGTGGCAGCTGCTCTCCGACCTGTCCTTCGCCGACCTCGTCCTGTGGGTGCCCACGCTCGACGGCACCCGCTACGTGTCGGTCGCACAGATGCGGCCCAACACCGGCCCCACCTCCTACCAGAACGACATGGTCGGCCACCTCGTGCCGCGCGGCCGCCGCCCCATGCTGGACGCCGCCCTGGACGAGGGCCGCATCGTCCGCGAGGGCGACCCCGAGTGGCGCGAGGAGGTCCCGGTCCGCGTCGAGTCCATCCCCGTCCGCCGTGACGGCCGGGTGCTCGGCGTCATCGCCCGCAACACGAACCTGCTGACGGTGCGCACCCCGAGCCGGCTGGAGCTCACCTACCTCCAGAGCGCCTCGGACCTCGCCCAGATGATCGCCAACGGCGCGTTCCCCTTCCCCGGTCAACAAGTCGACATGGACGCCTCTCCGCGCGCCGGGGACGGCCTCATCAGGCTGGACGCCGACGGCATCGTGCAGTACGCGAGCCCCAACGCGCTCTCCGCCTATCACCGCCTCGGCCTCGCCGCCGACCTCGTGGGGCATCATCTGGGCGAGACCACCGCTCAGTTGGCGCCCTCGCGCGGTCCGGTCGACGAGTCGCTCGCCAAGCTGGCCAGCGGCTGGGCGCCCCGCGAGTTCGAGGTGGAGGGCAACGAAGGGGTCATCCAGCTCCGGGCGATTCCCCTCAAACCCAAGGGAAATCACATCGGTTCGCTGGTCCTGCTGCGCGACGTCACCGAACTGCGACGCCGCGAGCGAGAGTTGATCACCAAGGACGCGACCATCCGGGAGATTCACCACCGGGTGAAGAACAATCTGCAGACCGTAGCGGCCCTGCTCCGGCTCCAGGCCCGCAGGATCGGTTCGGCGGAGGGCCGTGAGGCGCTGGAGGAGGCCGTCCGCCGGGTCGGCTCGATCGCCATCGTCCACGAGACGCTCTCGCAGAACCTGGACGAGCGGGTCGAATTCGACGAGATCGCCGACCGGGTGCTGGCGATGGTCGCCGAGATCTCGCCCGGCCGGGTCGCCGGGCGGCGCACGGGACGCTTCGGGATCCTCGACGCCGAGGTGGCCACCCCGCTGGCGATGGTGCTGACCGAGCTGCTGCAGAACGCCATGGAGCACGGGTTCGGCCCGGGGGAGCGGGGCACGGTGGAGGTCACGGCCGTGCGCAGCGGCACCCGGCGCGACGCCCGCCTGCTGATCTCGGTCCAGGACGACGGCCGCGGGCTTCCCGAGGGCTTCGACCCGCAGCGCGCCGGCAACCTGGGCCTGCAGATCGTCCGGACGCTCGTCGAGGGGGAGATGGGCGGAACGTTCGACATGGTGCCCGCTTCCGGGCAGGGTACGAGGGTCGTCCTCGAGATTCCCGTACGGGCCGAGAAGGGCTGAACCCCGCTGCCCCCTCCCCGGCCGGGGGCGCACCCGTACCCGCAACAGCACTGAGCCCCGGACCATCAGGTCCGGGGCTCAAAGCTCACGTCATGCGGGGCGCCCCCAGGCGAAGCTCGCGGGGAGCGTCAGGGGGTACTGCGCGCTGCGGCTCGGGGGCCGAGGGGCGTCGTCAGGCGGTGGCGTTGCGCGCCCGGTTGCGAGCGGCACGGCGCTTCATGGCGCGGCGCTCGTCCTCGCTGAGGCCACCCCAGACGCCGGAGTCCTGGCCGGACTCGAGCGCCCACTGCAGGCACTGCTCCATCACGGGGCAGCGGCGGCAGACGGCCTTGGCTTCCTCGATCTGCAGCAGCGCAGGACCGGTGTTGCCGATGGGGAAGAAGAGCTCGGGGTCTTCCTCGCGGCAAACGGCGTTGTGACGCCAGTCCATGGCTGCTCCATCTCCTCGTTATTGCGGCTACGTTGCTTGTGAATGTGAACGCTTTCACGAATCCCTCCGCAGGGGAAGGGCCGACGCCCAGTCGTGAAACTGGTGCGGTCCATCAGGAAAAGGGAGGGGTTCGGGCTGTATCGGAAGGCCGGAAGAGCGGACGTCCCGATCGCCATGAAGAGATTCGCAAACCTCGGCGGCGGATACAACCCCTTCTGGAAAGTTTTTTTTGATTCCTCGGTGTCGGCTAGGTCACAGCCGTACTTCCAGGGGGTGGAACCCAGTCTAAACGTTCGAGTGGAAGGACTTTAGGCCCTAGCACTCACACAATCACACGCAGTGCACGGCGAACGCCTGTGAACGTCACGCTGCTCCGCACTCCCAGGTGGTCACCGTCCATCTGGAACGGCAGTGGGACCTGCGAATGCAAGGTGAACTGCGTCTGGTCGTGCAAGGACACGGTGTGCTTGCCCCGGGGGCCGCGCTCGGGCGTGGACATGAGCAGCTGGGTGGCGTAGCGGCCGGCCGCCGTCGTCGACAGCTTGGTGAATCCCAGCACGTCAAGGGCGGTGTCGAAGGACGCCTGCGGCGACGCGTAGACCGGACGGTTGTTGAGGTACGTCCACGGCGCCGTGTTGCAGATTATCGACATGACGAGATTCTCGAGTGGCTCCTCGCCCGGCCGTTCGAGGGTGATCGTGCCGCGCCGGCGGTGGGTCTCCCCGACGAATTGACGCATCACCTGTCGCGCGTACAGCGCAGGCGTCGACCGCTTGCCGCGCTCGCGCTGCTGCTCCACCCGGCCGATGACCCCCGCGTCGAAGCCGAAGCCCGCGCAGAAGGTGAACCAGCGCGGCGGCACCCCCTCGTCCTCGGTGCCGGGCGTGCCGCCCGCGAGGCCGAGGCCGACCGTGCGCTCGGTCCCGTCGCGCAGGGCGTCCAGCAGGGCGCCGGTCGCCTCCACGACGTCGTTGGGCAGGCCCAGGGCCCGGGCGAAGACGTTGGTGGAGCCGCCGGGCACCACGGCGAGCCGGGGCAGGCCCTCGGGATCCGGCCCGTCGTGCAGGAGGCCGTTGACGACCTCGTTGACCGTGCCGTCGCCGCCGAGCGCCACCACCAGACCGGTGTTGCCGCTCTCGGCCGCCCGCCGGGCCAGGTCGCGGGCATGGCCCCGGTACTCCGTGGTGGCGACCTCCAGCTTGAGATCACTGGCGAGCGCGTGGACCAGGACATCACGGGTACGGGCACTGGTGGTGGTGGCCGACGGGTTGACCACGAGGAGCGCACGCATGCGCGCCAGCCTACCTACCTGTCGGTACACGAACGGCCCCGGCCCGCCTTCGGCCCCCCTCGGATCGTCGGCGGTACGGCTACCCTGCTGGGGTGAGCAGCAAGCAGTCCGCGCCGAAAAACGCCCGTAAGAGCGGCCCCGCCGGCCCCCCGCAGCAGGCCGCCGCGGCCGTCAGCCGGGCCGGGCGGGGCCC
>NZ_JBPQTS010000246.1:0-6610 GCF_051386455.1 Streptomyces sp. URMC 124 | reverse complement strand
AGAGACAGGTCCCCAGCCCCGGCACGTCCGCCTCCCCCAGCACCCGGACGTCCTCGAGCTCCGGCGCGACCTCCACGCTCCGCGCGCCGGCGAACACCAGCACCGGCTGGACCGGGACGAGGAAGCCGCAGCCGCGGGAGAGGACGAGGGAGGCGCGCGCGGCGTCGTGCCGCACCTCGCGCACGTACGGATACTGCCGCCGCTCCCGGCTCGTGCGCACCTGGGTCTCGCCGGCCCGGATGCGGGCCCGCCGCCCGGGCTTGGTGGAGATGCCGTAGACCCCGCCGGGCCCGATCAGCAGGTGGGAGATGAGCGCGTCCCCCGGCAGGACGATGGAGTGCACCACGTCCCAGCCGCCCCCGGCGAGTCCTTCGAGCGCCGCGCCGACGCACTGCTCGGCGGCCAGCGCCCGGCGCCAGGCGTCCTCGACGGGCCGCCGGCCCAGCAGCCGGGCGAGCGCGAGGCGGGCGCGCCCGGAGGCGCCCGCCGCCGCGGAGCCCTCGAGCCGGGCGCGGAGCGTCTCGCCGGGGCGGTTGGGGGCGAGGTCGTCGTCGGGCGGCAGGAACAGCCGCTCGGGGTCGTACGTCTTACCGTTCGCACTCCGCTTGCCGTCCGGCCGCTCCCGCACGCACACCACCCCCACCCGCCATATTGCCGCAGATACGGGGGAACCAACCCGGCCGTCCGGCCGTTGAACGGGCAGAGGCCCCGCGACACCGCCCGCCGGTGCTTTACTTCACCCACCACCGGACCAATTATCCCTTTTGTCGTATTAGCGCCGGGAAGGGATGGTCAGTGAGAGCAGTCGCGTTGTACGGGGCCCTCGGATCCCTGGTCCTCACCACACTCGTCAGCGCCCCGGCCGATGCCCTCGACCGCGGAGCCCTGACGCACACACCGGGCGGTTACGCCGAAGCCCTCGGCGTGGCCGACGCCGCCCGGCAGGCCGCCGCAGCGGGCATCCGCTTCGGGGCGTGCCCCGCGGCCGAGGGCCTGCCCGCCCCCTTCGAGTGCGGCACCGTGTCCGTCCCGCTGGACTACGCCCACCCCCACGGCAAGCACATCTCCCTCACCGTCAGCCGCGGCCGCGCCACGGGCCAGGCCTCCGAACGGCAGGGCGCGCTCGTCTACAACCCCGGCGGGCCGGGCGGCTCCGGCATGTTCTTCCCGCTGCTCGCCGCCGTCCCGCAGTGGAAGAACCTGGCGAAGGCCTACGACTTCGTCGGCTACGCGCCCCGCGGCGTCGGCCGCTCCGCCCCCCTGTCCTGCGTGACCCCCGCGAGCTTCGTGAAGGCGCCGACCGAGGCCCCGCAGCACCCCTCCCCCGCCTTCAAGCGCAAGAAGATCGCCGAGGCCAAGGCCTACGCACAGGGCTGCGCCCGCAAGGCCGGCGCCGACCTGCCGTACTTCACAAGCCTCAACAACGCCCGCGACCTGGACGTGCTGCGCGCCGCCCTCGGCGAGCGGCGGCTGACGTACATGGGCGCGTCCTACGGCACGTACTTCGGCGCGCTCTACGCCACGCTCTTCCCCGGGCACGTGCGCCGCATGGTCTTCGACAGCGTGGTCGACCCCGATCCCGGGAAGATCTGGTACGGCAGCAACCTCGACCAGTCCGCGGCCTTCGAACGCCGCTGGTCCGACTGGCGGCACTGGGTCGCCCGGCACGACAAGGTCTACCACCTCGGGCGCACCGCGGGTCAGGTGCTGGCCTCCTACGACCGCGCGAGTAAACGCCTCGCCGGACGGCCCGCGGGCAAGGTGGGCCCCGGGGAGCTGCAGGCCGCGCTCCTCCAGGTCGGCTACACCGACACCTTCTGGGCGCGCAGCGCGGGCGCCCTGGCGGCGTACCTGCGGGGGGACGCCAAGCCGCTGCGCGTCCTCGCGGAGCCGGACGCCTCCGGCGCCGTCGCGAGCGAGAACGCCAACGCCGTCTACACGGCCGTGGAGTGCAACGACGCGCGCTGGCCGCGCTCCTGGCGCGTGTGGGACCGCGACAACACGCGCCTCGCGGAACGGGCCCCCTTCGAGACCTGGCAGAACGCGTGGATGAACCTGCCGTGCGCGTTCTGGAAGACGTACTCGCAGCGGCCGGTCGACGTCCGGGCGGCGCACGGCGCGCTGCCGCCCACGCTGCTGCTGGCGTCGGAGCGGGACGCGGCCACGCCCTACCGCGGGGCGCTGAATCTGCAGCGGCGGCTGGCGGGCTCGGCGCTGGTGACCGAGCGGGGTGCGGGCACGCACGGCATCGGGGGCGGCCCCAACCGGTGCGTCAACCGCCACCTGGACACGTATCTGCTGACGGGCACGGTCCCGGCGCGGGGCGCGCAGTGCGCTCCGCGCGCGGAACCCAAGGCCGTGACGGGCAAGGGCCTCAAGCGGGGCCCGCAGGCGCCGCTCTAGGCGAGCCCGCCACGGGCCCAGGGCGGGCTTGCCGCAACCTCTGGGCGAGCCCGCCACCGGCCCCGCCACCGGAGCCGGTGCTACGCGAGCCCCGCCACCAGCTCCGCGACCTCCTTGCGGCGACCGGTGTAGAACGGCACCTCCTCGCGCACGTGCATCCGCGCCTCGGACGCGCGGAGGTGCCGCATCAGGTCGACGATGCGGTAGAGGTCGTTCGCCTCGAAGGCGAGGATCCACTCGTAGTCGCCCAGCGAGAAGGACGCGACGGTGTTGGCGCGCACGTCCGGGAAGCCGCGGGCCATCTTGCCGTGGTCGGCGAGCATGCGGCGGCGGTCCTCGTCGGGCAGCAGGTACCAGTCGTAGGAGCGCACGAAGGGGTAGACGCTGACGTAGTCGCGCGGCGTCTCGTCGGCGAGGAACGCCGGGATGTGCGACTTGTTGAACTCGGCGGGGCGGTGGAGCGCCATGTTCGACCACACCGGCTCCAGCGCACGGCCGAGGCGGGTGCGGCGGAAGAGGTTGTAGGCGTCCTGGAGGGCGTCCGAGGTCTCGGAGTGCCACCAGATCATGACGTCGGCGTCGGCGCGCAGGCCCGAGAGGTCGTACGTGCCGCGCACGGTGACGTCCTTCTCGGCGAGCTGGGCGAACAGCTCCTCGACCTCGTCGGCCCAGCCGGCGCGGTCCTGCGGCAGGACGTCGCGGAGCTTGAACACCGACCAGAGGGTGTAGCGGATGACCTCGTTGAGGTCCTTGGCCTTCTTGCCGGCGTTCGGGATCTTCTGCGCGTCAGTCATGGCCCCTATTCTCCCCTGTCGTCCCGCGCGCCCTCGGCCAGGGTCGCGAGAAGCCCGTCGGCGGCGCGGTGGGCGCCGGCGATGCAGGCCGGGATGCCCACGCCGTCGTAGACCGCGCCGCAGACCTCCAGGCCGGACAGGCGGGCGACGTCCTCACGGATGCGCGCCACGCGCGCGACGTGGCCCACGGGGTACTGCGGCAGCCCGCCGTCCCAGCGGGTGACGCGGGTCTCGACGGGGGTGGCGGCGAGGCCCACGGCGTCGCCGAGGTCCCCCAGCGACATGGCGACCAGCTCGGCGTCCGGGCGCGTGAGGTCGCCCTCGTCGCCGTACCGCCCGATGGAGGTGCGCAGGACGAAGAGGTCCGGGTCGGCGTCGGCGTTCCAGCGCCACTTGTTGCTGGAGAAGGTCGACGCCTTGATCTTGCGCCCGTCGACGGGCGGGACGAGGAAGCCGCTTCCGTTGAGCAGCCCCGCCACCTCGGAGCGGCGGAAGGCCATGGTGACCAGCGCCATGGAGGCGTACTCGACGCCGGCGAGGGCGTCGACGGCCGCCCCGGCCCCGGCGGCGCGGCAGGCGCGGGCGAGGATCCGGGCCGCGTCGTGCGCGGGCGTGGCGACGACGACGGCGTCGGCCGCCAGCGTCTCGTCCTCCAGCTCGACCAGCCAGCCGCCGTCTCCGGTGCGCGCGATCTCCGTCACCGGCGCGTGGGTGCGGATCTCGCCGCCCGCGGCGCGCACCGCGTCCGCGACGGCGAGCGGCAGCCGGCCGATGCCGCCCTCGATGCCCATGAAGACCGGCCCGGCCGGCCCGGCCTGCTGAGCGGCGGCGGCGCGCGCCTGCAGCTCCCGCACGGCCTCGCCGAGCGAGCGGTGGGTGCGGGCGGCCTCGAAGAGCGGCGGGACGGCGGCCCGCATGGAGATGCGGTACGCGTCGCCCGCGTAGACGCCGCCGAGGAGCGGCTCGACCAGCCGGTCGACGACCTCGCGGCCCATGCGTTCGGCGATGTACGCGCCGATCGCGACGTCCTCGCCGGGGTCGGTGTGCGGCAGTTCGGCGTCCCGGGCGACGCGGGCGAGCCCGTCGGCGGAGAGGATGCCGGCGGCGGCGAGCGGGGCGAGGTCGCCGGGGACGCCCATGGTGTGCCCGGTGGGCAGGGGGCGCAGCTCGCCGCGGTTCCACAGCATCGCGGTGGCGGCGGGGGGCTGCAGCAGGTCGCCGAGGCCGGCGGCGCGGGCGAGCTCCACGGCCTCGGGGCGCCGGGCCAGCACCGACTCGGCGCCGAGGTCCACGGGCATGCCCGCGATCTCGCCCGAGCGCAGCTTGCCGCCGACGCGGCCCTCGCTCTCCAGCAGCGTGACGCGGACGCCCGCCCGCGCCAGCCGGAGGGCCGCCGCCAGCCCCGAGATCCCGCCGCCGATGACGGCCGCGTGCCGCCGGGAACCGCCTGCCGAAATGTCCGCTGCGCTCATGGGGTCACTCTCTCAAACGCCCTCGCGCGCACCGGCGGCCGGGCCACGGAAAAGGCTCCCGTCCGAACGGTCGGGCGGTTACCCATTGACAGCGGCCGGGCGCAGCCCGAAGACTCGGTGGCGGCCGACCATGAACAACAGTTCACAGGGCGGACCCCGGTGGTGGGGCGCCGCGGGAGGAGCAGCCATGAACGACCGCATCCGGGACGTGTACGTCGTGGACGCCGTGCGCACCCCGGTCGGCAAGTACGGCGGCGCGCTCGCCTCCGTCCGGCCCGACGACCTGGCGGCGCACGTGGTGCGCTCCGTCGTCGGCCGCAGCCCCGGCCTCGACCCGGCCCTGATCGACGACGTCGTCTTCGGCAACGCCAACGGCGCGGGCGAGGAGAACCGCAACGTGGCCCGGATGGCCGTGCTGCTGTCCGGCCTGCCGGTCACGGTGCCGGGCCTGACGGTCAACCGGCTGTGCGCCTCGGGCCTGGAGGCCGTCGTCCACGCCTACCGCGCGATCGCGCTCGGCGACGCCTCGGTGGTGGTGGCGGGCGGCGTCGAGTCCATGACGCGCGCGCCCTACGTCATGCCGAAGCCGGAGCGGGCCTTCCCCGCGGCCCACCAGCAGCTGTATTCGACGACGCTGGGCTGGCGGATGACCAACCCGGCCATGCCCGAGCGGTGGACGACGTCGCTGGGCGAGGGCGCCGAGCTGATCGCCGACAAGTACGGCATCACCCGCGAGCAGCAGGACGCCTACGCACTCGCCAGCCACCGCAAGGCGGCGCGGGCGTGGGCGGAGGGCGCGTACGCCGCCGAGGTCGTCCCGCTGCCGGGCGTGGACCTCCCGCGCGACGAGACCATCCGCGACACCACCTCCATGGAGGCCCTCGCCCGCCTCAAGCCCGCCTTCCGCAAGGACGGGGGCACGGTCACGGCCGGCAACGCCTCGCCCCTCAACGACGGCGCGGCGGCGGTCCTGCTGTGCGACGAGGAGGGCCTGCGGCGCACGGGCCGCGAGCCGCTCGCGCGCGTACGGGCCTCGGCGGTCACCGCGCTGGAGCCGGACCTCTACGGGCTCGGCCCGGTGGAGGCCGTGCGGCGCGTGCTCTCCAGGGCCGGGCGCGCACTGGCGGACGTGACACATTTCGAGCTCAACGAGGCCTACGCGGCCCAGGTCCTGGGATGCTTCGCGGAGTGGCCGGACCTCGACCCCGGGATCGTCAACCCCCGCGGCGGCGCGATCGCCATCGGCCACCCGCTCGGATGCTCCGGCGCGCGCCTCGCAGGGGCCGTGGCCCATCAGCTCGCCGCGGCGGGCTCGGGCACGGGGCTGGCCGCGCTGTGCATCGGCGTCGGACAGGGGCAGGCGCTGGTCCTCGAACGCTGAGGCCGCCGGCCCGCAGGGGCGCGCAGGCCGGGGCCGCACGGCGCTCGCTCTCCGGGGAGGTTGCCCGCCCATGCGTACCACCGTCGCCATCATCGGAGCCGGCCCGGCCGGCCTGCTGCTCGCCCGGCTGCTGCACCGGGCGGGCGTGGACTGCGTCGTCCTGGAGGCCCGCGACCGGGCCTACGTCGAGCGGCGCCAGCGCGCCGGGCAGCTGGAACAGGGCTCGGTGGACGTCCTGCGGGAGTGCGGCGCCGCCGGGCGGCTGGACCGCGAGGGCCTGGTCCACCGCGGCTTCGAGCTGCGCTTCGAAGGCGAGGCGCACCGGGTGGACCTGCCCTCCCTGACCGGCGGCCGGACCGTCACGCTCTATCCGCAGACCGAGGTCGTCAAGGACCTGATCGCCCTTCAGCTGGAGGACGGACCGCCGCTGCTCTTCGGCGCACGGGTGGTGGCCGTGGAGAAGACGGACGGGGAGCAGCCGCTGGTCCGCTTCGTCACGGACGGGCCGGAGGGCGGGCGCGGCGGAACTGGCCGAGAACTATGCCGGCGCCCCGCTGAAC
>NZ_JBPQTS010000245.1:0-6617 GCF_051386455.1 Streptomyces sp. URMC 124 | reverse complement strand
GCGGGCGCGGGGACGCTGCGTGCGTGAGCGCGTCTTCACCCGGCACGACCGGGGCCTGGGCAAGCTGCTCCGGGCCCTCGACGCCGCGGCCGGGCGCGGGGCGGGTGACGGGGCAGTGCCGGCGGAGGTCTCCGAAGCCGCGTCCCTGGTGCTCTTGGGCCCGGCCACCCGCGAGCACGTCTCCGCGCTGGAATTCGGCGGCCACCGAAGCTCACGGGATGCCCGCAGGCCCCGGCCGGAGCGGCCCGCGGTTCAGTAGCGCAGGACCGCGGCGAGGCGGTCCTCCCCGGCGAGCGTGTCGTCGGGGACGAACTCGACGTCCGCGCCGCTGTCGAGCGCGCTCTCCACGATCTCGTCCACGACGTCCTCGTGGAGGGAGGGGTCCGCGCTCAGGGGCTCGGTAGAAGACTCCACCAGCTGGGGATGCCCGCCGTTGCCGTCGGTGCGGATGGTCGCCTGGTAGTGGTCCTCGACGGCGAGGAGCGCCACCCGGCCCTGCCGCACCGTCTGCCAGATCTCGTCGAGACCCGAGGTGTAGCGGCGTGCGCCGCGCGCGTTGCTCAGCCGCTGCAGCACGTCGTCCCGGCGGGCCCGGCGGCGTTCCGCGAAGGCCGGGCGCAGCAGTTCCAGCAGATCGTGGCCGCTCTTGCCGGTGGCGCCACCGCTCTCGACCTCGGCGGTGATCGCGCCGCGGTCGGGGAGGATCTCCTTGAAGTGTGAAACGAGCTCGCGCAGGCCCGCCACGTACAGGGGGCGGGGGTGCTGCTCGAGGACGCGGGCGAGCGCGGTGGCGACCGAGCGCAGGTACTGCCGCTCGCGTTCGGCGGGGCCTTCCTCCCGGACGGGCATGCCGTAGTGCGGGCCCGGCAGGGCGTCCTCGTGGTCGGGCAGGGCGGGGCGGACGGGGAAGCCGTTGCCGGTGGACTGGGTGAGGGTCTCCCCGGCTCCGTCCCACAGCCGGGCCTCGCTCTTGGAGAGGGCGAGGGCCCAGTAGGGCTCCTCCACGCGGACGGCGGCCACGAGGTTGCGGGTGAGGAACGTCTTGGCGATCACCACGCGCTGGGGCACCGAGCGCGGCACGTACCAGACGTGGTGCTCGCCGGGGGCCACGAGGAGGAGCAGTCCGTCGCTCGCGTGCGTCAGGTCGACTTCGGCGACGGCGGCGTCCAGGTGCGACTCGACGTCCGTACGGGCGGCGCGGGAGACCCCGGCGTCCTCGGCGAGCCGGCGCTTGGCCTCCGCGACGGTGTTCCGCAGCCTGACCGGATCCTCGGGGCTGAAGGGGTCGCGCCGGGTCGTCGGCACTAGCAGCGACACCGCCGGATAGGGACGCGGTCGCCGCAGATCGCGGAGGATCTCGTCGGTCAGGTCGCCGATGTCCATGGGTGTTCTCCTACCGCCTGCGGCCTCCGGGACCCTTACAGATCAGCAGAAACACCATCTTTCAGCCACCCCAGTGCCACCAAACGAACCACTTCCGGCAGGCGACGTAAGACTTTCGTCATGGGTTTTCCGGATAGCGGGACCGGCCGGAAAGCGTTGGAAGGAGGGAGAGAACACGCCGGCTTTTCGGAGGCAGAGATGGGACGTGTACGACGGGTGCTGCGCAAGCCGGCCGTCATCGGAGTGCTGATCGTGGGAGCCCTCGCGCTGGCCGCGGGCCTGGTGTGGTTCCAGCCGTGGAAGCTGTGGCTGGACGAGACCGTGCGGGAGTCGTCCCCCGCCGTCACCGGCACCGCGCGGCCGGGAGGCGCCGGCGGCGTGCGCACGCTGGCCACCGGTGAGCTGATCAGCCACGAGCACCGCACCAGCGGGTCGGTGCGCATCCTCCAGCTGCCGGACGGGAAGCGCATCCTGCGCCTGGAGAACCTCGACACCAGCAACGGCCCCGACCTCAAGGTCGTGATCAGCGACGCCCCCGTGAAGCCCGGGCGGGACGGCTGGCACCTCTTCGACGACGGCGCGCACCTCAGCCTGGGCTCGCTCAAGGGGAACAAGGGCGACCAGAACTACGTCGTGCCCGCCGATGCCGATCTGAACCGCTACACCAGCGTCAGCATCTGGTGCGACCGCTTCGACGTCTCGTTCGGGGCGACGGCCCTCGCGCGCACCTGACCGTCAGGTGACGTCGATGGTGGCGGCCACGGGTGCGGTCCCGGAGACCTCGCAGGTGACGGTGACGCCGAAGACGTGCACGGTGGCCGTACCGGGAGTGAAGGTGGCCGCTCCGGCGGTGTCGAGCTGAGCCGAGGCGGCACCGCCGGTGAGCGTGACGGGTGAACCGCTGGGTATCGCCGCGGTGTTGGTGAACCCGGCGGCCGTCACCGACCCGGACGCGGCACCGCCCAGCCGGAAGGCCATCTCCCCCGTCGCGGCCCGGGCCGGGACGTCGACGGGGACGTTCAGGGCGGTGGTGACCTCGACGGACAGCTCGGCGGTCGCGCCCCGGGGCAGGGTCGCGGGCGCGGTCACGGTCACCAGCAGGGACTGGACGCCGCTGGGGGCGCCGGGCCCGGTGCAGGTGTAGGCGACGGTGACGGCTTCGGCGGCCGCGGCGGGCGGGGCGCCCAGGACGGTACCCGCTCCTGCCAGTACGGCGGCCAGGGAGGCGGCGGCCCCCAGGCGCCTGCGGGAAGACTTCGCGGGAGTGTTCGGGTTGCTCATCGCCGTGCTCCTTCCGTCGGGCGCGCGGCACCGGCCGGCCCCGGGGGGGTGAGGAACGAAATGGCTGACGTGGACACGTCATCCCTGTTTGGCACGGCGTGATGGAGAAGTCAACACACGCAGGGGCCGACTAGCGTTCCGGACTCCCCGGGGCCTCCGGACCCTCCGGGCCGTCCGGGCTCTCCGTGGCCGCCAGGGCGATCAGGGCGGGCAAGCCGCCGGAGGCCAGGGCGCGGCGCTGGCGGTCGGCCGGGGCGCCGCGGCCGAGGAAGAGCCTCAGCAGGCGGTTGACCTCGCGCGCGTCCCCGGCCTCGTCCAGGGCGGGGGCGATGTGCGCCAGGAGGTCACCGACGGCCTCACCGGGGCCGCGGCGCCGGCCGTGGACGTCGATGAGGCCGCGGTGCAGTCCGTACCGGGCGGCGTGCCAGTTGGCCGCGTTCAGCATTTCCGGCGCGCACGGCGCGAGAGGCCGGTCCTCCCGCTCCTCGCGCAGGGCCGTGGCCACGAGGGCGCGGACGATCCCGGCGAAGAGGACCGCGTCCTCGACGGTGAGCTGGACGTCCAGGGCGCGCACTTCGAGCGTGGGGTAGCGATCGGAGACCCGGGCCTGCCAGTAGAGCTGTCCCGTGTCCATGATCGCCCCCGCTTTGAGCAGGGCGCCGATGCGCCGGTCGTAGTCGGCGGGCCCCTCGAACCAGGGCGGCGGACCGCTGACCGGCCAGCGGCCGAAAACCACCGTCCGCCAGCTGGCGAACCCCGTGTCCCTCCCCCGCCACAGCGGAGAGTTCGCCCCCATGGCCACCAGCACCGGCAGCCAGGGCCGCACCCGGTTCAGCGCGCCCACGGCCGAAGCCCGGTCCGGCACCCCCACGTGCACGTGCATGCCGTTGACGAGCTGCTCGTCCGCCAGGCGCGCCGCCTGCGCGTGGACCGCCTGGTAGCGCTCTCCCTCGGTGACCGGGACCGGCGCGCCCCCCGCCAGCGGCGCGGTGCCGCAGGCCACGGGCCGGCACCCCGCCTTCTGCGCGGCCGCGCCGATCGCCCGGCGCAGCCGCAGCAGGTGCCCGCCGATCTCCGCCAGGCCGGTACAGACCGGAGTGGCTGCCTCCAACTGAGCCTGCAGCAGTTCGGACTGGACCTCCCGCGCCTCGGTCATCGCCTGCAGGCCGGACGCCGCGCGCACCGCGTCCGCCAGCGGCACCGGCAGTGCGGTGACGGGATCCAGGAGCAGGTACTCCTCCTCCACCCCCATCGTGATCATCCGTCCGTCCGCCCTCTCGTCCGCACGTCCGCGCCGGCGCCGGGAATTCCCCGTGCGGTGGGGCCCGGCTGCTGCAGATGTGCCCGGTGGCCGCCGCCGGTAACAGCGGCTGCTCCAGATGCGGGACGGCCGAGGGAGGGTCGGGGCCCGCACCTCCGCGCAGGCCGACAGACCCGTTCCGGCTGATACTGAGCCTGCGCGGAGATGCGTGCGGCACGCAGAGAGGAAGACGCCGATGCGGGAGATAGCCACCGTGATCGACATCGCCGCCACCCCCGAGCGGGTCTGGCAGGTCCTGACGGACCTGGCGCGCTACGAGGAGTGGAATCCCTTCATCCGGCAGGCTTCGGGAACGGCCGCCGCCGGCCGGCGGCTGAAGCTGAGGGTCTGCCCCGGCGGCCGGCGGCCGAGGACCTACCGCCCGGTGGTCAAAGCCGCCGCACCCGCCGAGGAACTGCGCTGGCTCGGCCGGACCGCGCTGCCCGGCCTCTTCAGCCGTGAGCACCGCTTCGTCCTCACGGACCTGGACGGGGGCGGCACCCGCGTCGTGCAGAGCGAGAAGTTCACCGGCCTGCTGGTGCCGTTCCTGCGGCGGCGCGTCGCCGCGGCCGTCACGGACTTCGGTGCGCTCAACAAGGCCCTGAAGAAGAGGGCCGAGTGCCGGAACGGGGCACAGGCCCCGGTGGCCGACCCTCCCCCGCCCTCGGCGCCGGTCACCCCCGGCGCTTCCACAGGACGGCGGTCGACAGGGTGAAGAGCAGGAGGTTCCCGACACTGAGCGCCGCGCCCTGCACCGCGGTCCCCGCGGCTCCCGGCAGCGCCTTGGTCAGGAGCATGCCGACGGGGATGCAGATCAGGGGGTTCGCCACGCACATCCACCGGGGGAAGGCCGTCCCCCCGCGCAGGATGCAGGCGGCCATCCACGCGGACCCGGCCGCCCAGCAGCCCAGCAGCACCGCGTACGGGATGAACAGCACCGTGGCGATGTCGCCGGGCAGCGCGGTGAGGACGTCGGACCGCACGCCGGACTCGTGGACCGCCTTGGCGGCCTGCCCCCAGGAGAAGAAGGAGCCGTGGGCGAACGGGGCCAGCGCGAAGCCCGCGGTCAGCAGCACGTAGGGCGGCAGGGACCACCGGCGCGGGGCGGGGCGCAGGCCCTGCCGCAGCTGCCGGCACGCCACCAAGTAGAGCGGACCGGTGAGGACGCCGAGCAGCGCTCCCCAGGCCAGCCGCGTCGTGGAGGCGGGCAGCATGGCCGCCAGCGAGTCGCGTGCCGTACCGCTGTACGAGGCCAGCAGCGGGTACTGATCGGCGGTCCCCATGGGTTTGCCCAGCAGGAGGATGTCCCCGGCGAGCCAGGCGAGCGAGGCCAGCACCCCCGAGAGTCCGGTGAGGCGCACCCATACGCGGCCCGTGGGCGACGAGGGTGCGACGGGCGGCGACGGGGCCACGGTGCTCGGCGTCATGGGACTACCCCTCCCAGCAAACTTAGGTGAGGCTAACCTATCTTGATCTCCCTTTGTGGTACAGACCCGCTGAAGGCGTCGTCAGTCCGTGCGCGGCAGCAGGCAGTCCTCGAAGAACGCCAGGGCACGCAGGTGATAGGAGCGAGCGGCCCAGCCGAGGCTGATGTTGTGCCCGGCGGCGGGCTGACGGTCGAACAGGAGCCGCGCTCCGGCCGGGAAGGCCGTACGCATAGAGGCGATCGTCTCCTCGTCATGGCGCCACCAGCCCTCGTGCTCAGCGAAGGTGAAGCGCACCGGAACACGCACCCGCGCGGCCAGACCGGGGAACTCCTCGCCCCAGCGCAGCGCCTCGGCGGCCTCGCGCAGCGGCATCGGCGTCACCAGGCGCTTGGCCGCGCGGAAGGCGCCCGGCGGGTAGAGGTCGAGGCGCCCCCAGTGCCGGCTCCAGGTCCTGCGGCTGTGGAAGGCCTGCGGATCCCGGACGTCGACGGCGTAGCGGTGGCTGATCCCGGAGATGTCCGCTCCCAGGAACGCCGCGCCGCGGTCGTCCGCCAGCGCGTGCAGGGCGAGCTTGCCTCCGTAGGAGTGCGCGAGCAGGAACACGCCCGCGCCGGTGTCGTGGTGACGCGCGTAAAGGGAGAGCGCGGCGTGCAGCAGCTCCGACTGCTCGGCCGGCGTGGCGCCCACCGGGAAGCGGCCGGCGGACAGGCCGTAGCCGGGGCGGTCGATCGCGACGGCCGTGAAGCCGATGCCCGCCGCGAGCGTAAGCAGGGACTGCCCGGGGTGCACGCGGGCGTCGAAGTAGCCGGCGCGCATG
This sequence comes from Streptomyces sp. URMC 124, assembly GCF_051386455.1. NCBI lineage: Bacteria > Bacillati > Actinomycetota > Actinomycetes > Kitasatosporales > Streptomycetaceae > Streptomyces > Streptomyces sp. URMC 124. The sequence continues at coordinate 409 of NZ_JBPQTS010000245.1, read as the reverse complement.
CCGCCGCCGTGGACGGCGACGACGGTGGCGCGCGGCGCAACCCCCGGCGGCGGAGTGGCGATCAGGCCCGACAGCGGGACCCCGCCGGCATCGAGCACGACGTCCCGGACGTGGACGTCCGGGACCACGGGGCAGCGGTTCTGCTCGCCCGGTTCCGGCGGACCGGCCGGACGGGGGAAGGCAGTGGCGACGGTGACGGATCCGGCTGTCTCGGTGCTCATGAGGTCTCCAGGGGCCCGGCCGGTGGCCGGTGATCGGTAGGACGGGTCCGGGGCCCGGGCGGCGGCCCGCAGGGGGCCACCGCGCCCGGGACAGGCTGAGCCGCGGGGAGTTCAGTCCTTGATTTCGCAGATGACGGCGCCGGAGGAGACGGACGCGCCGATCTCGGCGGTGATGCCCTTGACCGTGC
>NZ_JBPQTS010000244.1:0-6757 GCF_051386455.1 Streptomyces sp. URMC 124 | reverse complement strand
GCCCTACGGCACCCCCGACACCCCCCGCGTCTCCGTCCGCGGCGAAGCCCGCCTCGAAGTCGACCCCGAAATCGCCCACATCAGCATCGCCATCACCGCACGCAACACCGACCGCACCACCACCCTCGAAGAACTCACACGCCGCAACACCAGAGCCCTCGAACTCGTCAAGACCTACGGCGACGCCGTCGAAAGACTCGAAACCGGCCTCATCACCGCCGCCCCCCAATTCGCCGACAAAGGCCGCCACGAACGCGTCCGCTCCTACCACGGCAGCGTCTACCTCACGGCCACCCTCAACGACTTCACCATCCTCGGCGAACTCACCACCCGCCTCGCCGACCTCCCGCTCACCCGGATCACCGGCCCCTGGTGGTCCCTCCGCCCCGACTCGCCCGCACACCGAGAAGCCCGGCGCCTCGCCGTCCAAGAAGCCGTCCAGCGCGCCCGCGAATACGCCGAAGCCCTCGGATCCCAGCTCACCGCCCTCCTCGAACTCGCCGACGACGGAGCCGAAAACACCGGCTACCCCGGCATGGCCCGCGGCGGATACGGAGCCGCAGCCGCCGCCGAACCCGAACTGGATCTCGAACCTCAGCGCCAGACCGTCCACGCCCAGGTCAACGCCCGCTTCACCATGACCCCACCCCGCCTCTGAGCCACCCCACCGGGGGGTGCCGAGCCGCTCATCGGAGCACCCCCCTGCACATTTCAGAAATTGTCAAAAACCCTTCACCCAAAGGACGTTGGCCTGTCGTGGCCAATGGATCCACTACCCACCGGTAGGTCATAAGGTCGAAACATGCGCCGAGCAAAAATCGTCTGCACCCTCGGGCCCGCCACCGACTCGTACGAGCAGATCAAGGCACTCGTCGACGCCGGCATGGACGTCGCCCGCTTCAACCTCAGCCACGGCACCTACGCCGACCACGAGGCCCGCTACCAGCGCGTACGCAAAGCCGCCGAAGAAGCCGGCCGCAGCGTCGGCGTCCTCGCCGACCTTCAAGGCCCGAAGATCCGCCTCGGCCGCTTCCACGAAGGCCCCGTACTCCTTGAACGCGGCGACGAATTCACCATCACCGTCGAACCCGTCGAAGGCGACCGCCACACCTGCGGCACCACCTACGACGGCCTCGCCGCCGACGTCAGCAAAGGCGAACGCATCCTCGTCGACGACGGCCGCGTCACCCTCGAAGTCACCGAAGTCGACGGCCCCCGCGTCCGCACCATCGTCATCGAAGGCGGCATGGTCTCCGACCACAAGGGCCTCAACCTCCCCGGCGTCGCCGTCTCCGTCCCCGCCCTCTCCGACAAGGACGTCGAAGACCTCCGCTGGGCCATCAACACCGGCGCCGACATCATCGCCCTGTCCTTCGTCCGCAGCGCCCACGACATCGACGACGTCCACCGCGTCATGGACCAGGAAGGCCGCCGCCTCCCCGTCATCGCCAAGATCGAAAAGCCCCAGGCCGTCGACAACCTCGACGGCATCGTCGCCGCCTTCGACGGCATCATGGTCGCCCGCGGCGACCTCGGCGTCGAAATGCCCCTCGAAACCGTCCCCATCGTGCAGAAGCGCGCCATCAAGCTCGCCAAGCGCAACGCCAAACCGGTGATCGTGGCCACGCAGATGCTCGACTCCATGATCGACGCCTCCCGCCCCACACGCGCCGAAGCCTCCGACGTCGCCAACGCCGTCATCGACGGCACCGACGCGGTCATGCTCAGCGGCGAGACGAGCGTCGGCAAGTACCCCGTCGAGACCGTCAAGACCATGGGCCGCATCGTCGCCGCGGCGGAGGAAGACCTCCTCGCCAAGGGCCTGCCGCCCCTCACCGAACGCAGCAAGCCCCGCACCCAGGGCGGCTCGGTGGCCCGCGCCGCGGCCGAAATGGGCGACTTCCTCGAAGCGAAGTTCCTCGTCGCCTTCACCCAATCCGGCGACACCGTCCGCAGGCTCTCGCGCTACCGCTCCCCGATCCCCCTGCTGGCGTTCACGCCGGAAGCGGCGACGGCGGCCCAGCTGAGCCTGACGTGGGGCGTGGAGACGTTCCTGGGGCCGATGGTCCAGACGACGGACGAGATGGTCGACCAGGTCGACGAGTACCTGCTGCGGATCGGGCGCTGCCGGCGCGGTGACCGGGTGATCATCACGGCGGGCTCCCCGCCGGCGACGCCCGGCACGACGAATATGGTGCGCGTGCACCACATCGGTGAGGAGTGACCCTTTAGTACTTGGGTCCTATGTGGGCGTCCATGAGGGCGACGGAGGCCTTGCGGGCGACGGAGATGTTGAACGGGTCGCTGCCGCGGGCCAGGGTGGTCCACTCGACGCCCACCTTGGTGAGGGTGTCGCAGTACAACTGACGGATGTCGTCGGACTTGTTGGCGAACATGTAGCGCGGGTACTCGTAGCGCTTGCGTGCGCCGTTGACTAGCTTCGTGGTCCAGTTAGTGATCCTGCACCCGTCGGAGTGGACGAGCCCCCGGAGGAAGTCCCATGGGTGGTCGTCCACGATGCGCTGCTGCCAGCACTCCAAAGCGATCCGTCGGTCGTGCTTCTTGCCTGGGCCGTGTTGGGGGAACAGGCATGGCCAGTGCTGTGAGTAAGACTTCACCTCTGTGCAGCCCCTCTGTTGGCGTCTACCCACGCTTGGAAGCGCCATGACTCTTCTCATTGCCTCCTCGGCAGCGTCGATCAGACCGGGCCACACGTCACCGCAGTAGATGGAGAGATGGTTCTGCTTGGGCTTCGCGATGATGTGGCCGTCGCCCAGGTAGAGGCCGAGCAGGTAGCAGTAGGCCTTGTGGTCGAGCTCGTGGTCGGTGCACCGGGGGCAATCCGTCGCGCGTACGAAGACTTCGCCTCTACGTCTCCGGTCTTCGGATCGCCACCAGCCGATGGTGCCCCGCGGTATACCCAGTTGCTCGGCCACGATGCGGTTGGGAACGCCGTCTCGCATCAGAGCCACGGCGCGGTTACGTGTTTCTGAGTCGTACACATACGCGAGCTTGCCGAGGCGCAACGGCGGAAGACAGGATTCGAAGGCCTGTTCACCCTGACGAGCGAAGATCGTCACCGAATCCGGTTCGATTGGTGACCTTGGAAATGAAGGGAAAGTGCCCCGAGTCGGATTCGAACCGACGCTGAATGGGTTTTGAATCCATGGCCTCTACCGCTGGGCTACCGGGGCTAGCCTATGAAACCAAGGTTAGCGGAATACCGCCGTGCGTCAAACATACCGCAGCTAGGTAGGCTCGTGGAGCACCACCCTTGCCCTGGAACGAGGAGACCCGTGACCGCCGCCGAGCCCACGCCGCCCGTCGACGACGAGCCGACGCACACCCCTCCGCACGTCACCCGTGTCGTGATCGCCGAGGACGAGGCCCTGATCCGTCTCGACCTCAAAGAGATGCTCGAGGAAGAGGGCTACTCCGTCGTGGGCGAGGCGGGCGACGGCGAGACCGCGGTCGCGCTGGCCCGGGAGCACCGTCCCGACCTGGTGATCCTCGATGTGAAGATGCCCGTCCTGGACGGGATCTCCGCGGCCGAGCAGATCGCCCGCGACTCGATCGCCCCCGTCCTGATGCTGACCGCCTTCTCGCAGCGCGAGCTGGTGGAGCGGGCCCGGGACGCCGGGGCCATGGCGTATCTGGTGAAGCCGTTCAGCAAGAGCGATGTCGTCCCGGCCATCGAGATGGCCGTGTCCCGCTTCACGGAGCTGAAGGCTCTGGAGAAGGAGGTCGCGGATCTTTCTCAGCGGCTGGAGACGCGGAAGCTGGTGGACCGGGCGAAGAGCATCCTGCAGACGCAGTACGGGCTGACCGAGCCGGCGGCTTTCCGGTGGATCCAGAAGACGTCGATGGACCGTCGTCTGTCGATGCAGCAGGTGGCCGAGGCGGTCATTGAGGATGCCGAGGAGAAGAAGGCGGCGAAGGGGCAGTAGTCCCGGCCGTACCGGATCGCAACGAGGGGCCCGTGTCCAGTGGACGCGGGCCCCTCGTCAGTCTTCGCCCAGGTACGCCTTGCGTACGGACTCGTCGTGCAGAAGATCCGCTCCGGTTCCGGAGAGGACGATCTTTCCGATCTCCATGACGTGGCCGCGGTCGGCGAGGGAGAGCGCGGCGCGGGCGTTCTGCTCGACGAGCAGGATGGTGGTGCCGGAGGCCCGGAGCTCGGTGATGGTGGCCATGATGCGCTGCATCATGATCGGGGAGAGGCCCATGGAGGGCTCGTCGAGCATGAGGAGCTTGGGGCGGGACATGAGGGCGCGGCCCATGGCGAGCATCTGCTGTTCGCCGCCGGAGAGGGTGCCGGCGGCTTGGCGGGCGCGTTCGCCGAGGATGGGGAAGAGGTCGTAGACGCGTCGTACGTCCTGCGTGATTCCGGCTGTGTCCTTGCGGAGGAACGCTCCTAGCTGGAGGTTTTCGGCGATGGTGAGGCGGGGGAAGATGTGGCGGCCTTCGGGGGAGTGGGCGAGGCCGAGGGCGACGATGCGGTGGGCGGGGACTCCGGTGAGGGGGCGGCCTTCGAAGCGGATGGTGCCGCCGAGGGGTTTGAGGAGTCCGGAGAGGGTGCGCAGGGTGGTGGTCTTGCCGGCGCCGTTGGTGCCGATGAGGGTGACGACCTGGCCTGCCGGGACGGTGAAGGAGATGCCTTTGACGGCTTCGATCTTGCCGTAGGCGACGCGGAGGTTTTCGACTTCGAGGAGGGCGGTCACCGGTTGTCCTCTGCTTCCTCGGTGCGTGCTTCGGCGGCGGCGACTTCTGCAGCTTCTTCTTCTCCGGGTGCGCCTTCGAAGGGTGTGCCGAGGTAGGCGGCGATGACGCGTTCGTCGGCCTGGACGGCGTCGGAGGTGCCTTCGGTGAGTTTTTCGCCTTGGACGAGGACGGCGACGCGGTCGCAGAGGGTGAAGATGAAGCGCATGTCGTGCTCGATGACGAGGACGGCGGTGCCTTGGGCGCGGATGGCGCGGACGAGTGTTTCGGTGGCGCGGGTTTCCTGGGGGTTCATGCCGGCGGTGGGTTCGTCGAGGAGGAGGAGTCCGGGGTCGCTGGCGAGGGCGCGGGCGATTTCGAGCTTGCGTTGTTCGCCGTAGGGGAGGTTGCGGGCGAGGTGGTCGCGTTGGGGGGCGAGGCCGGTGAAGTCGAGGAGTTCCATGGCGCGTTGTTCGGAGGCTTGTTCGGCGCGGCGGAATCGGGGTCCGCGGAGGAGGGCGGAGAAGAGGCCTTCTTTGGTGCGGGTGTGGCGGCCGACGAGGACGTTTTCGAGGACGGTCATGTTGGCGAAGAGGCGGATGTTCTGGAAGGTGCGGGCGATGCCGGCTTGGGTGACGAGGTGGGGTTTGGGGGGTAGGGCGAGGCCTTTGTAGGTGACGGTGCCTTCGGTGGGGGTGTAGAGGCCGGTGAGGCAGTTGAAGAAGGTGGTTTTTCCGGCGCCGTTGGGTCCGATGAGGCCGACGATTTCGTGGGGGTGGACGGTGAGGTCGACGTTGCGTACGGCGGTGGTGGTCATGGTGTGGTCGCCTCCGCGTGCGTGAGGGTGCTGCTGCTGGTGGTGTTTTCGTGGAATTCGAGTTGGCGGCGGCGGTTGGGGATGAGTCCTTCGGGGCGGAAGCGCATGAGGAGGATGAGGGCGGCGCCGAAGGCGAGGAGTTGGTAGTCGTGGAGGAACTGGAGTTTGGCGGGGATGAGGTAGAGGAGGGCGGCGCCGAGGAGGGGGCCGCTGATGGTGCCCATGCCGCCGAGGATGACGGCTGCGAGGAGGAAGGCGGAGTTGGGGGGTACGGGGCCGGCGAAGACGTATTGCTCGGGGACGACGGTGTAGGCGACGTGGGCTTGGACGGTGCCGGCGAGTCCGGCGAGGGTGGCGCCGAGGGCGAAGGCGAGGAGTTTGAGGCGGAAGCCGTTGATGCCCATGGCGGTGGCGGCGGTTTCGTCTTCGCGGATGGCGATCCAGGCGCGTCCGATGCGGGAGTCGCCGGCGCGGCTGAAGACGAGGACGACGATGACGGTGAAGAGGAGCATCAGGAGGTAGTAGTTGGCGAAGGGGTTGAGGGTGATGCTGCCGAGGGTGCGGGTCTTGCCGAAGTCGTAGCCGAAGAGGACGAGGTTGGGGATGTTGGGGATGCCGTTGGGGCCGTTGGTGAGGGAGGGGCCGGATTCGCCGTTGAGGTTGCCGACGGTGATGCGGAAGATTTCGCCGAATCCGAGGGTGACGATGGCGAGGTAGTCGCCGCGTAGGCGCAGGGTGGGGGCGCCGATGACGACGCCGAAGACGAGGGAGGCGGCGGCGCCGGTGAGGACGGCGGCCCAGAAGGGGAAGTGGACGCCGAGGGCGGAGGCGGTGGAGCCGGAGACGAGGGCTGCGGTGTAGGCGCCGACGCCGAGGAAGGCGACGTAGCCGAGGTCGAGGAGGCCGGCGAGGCCGACGACGACGTTGAGGCCGAGGGCGACGGTGGAGAAGATCAGGATGTTGACGGCGATGAGGGTGTATTCCTCGGTGTCCTGGGTGAGGGGGAAGAGGGCTGCTGCGACGAAGGCGGCGGTGATGGTGGGGGTGCGGTGTTTGGTGGTGAGGGCGGTGAGGCGTGTGATGAGTCCGGCGCGGGCGATGGCTGCGGTGCCGAGGCCGGCGAGGAGGAGGAAGCCGGTGAAGAGTTCGCCGTAGGTGGTGCCGATGCCGTAGGTGACGAGGCCGAGGGCGAGGCCGAAGACGGCGGCGATGATGAGGATTTCGGCCGGGGCGGGCAGGGGC
>NZ_JBPQTS010000243.1:0-6845 GCF_051386455.1 Streptomyces sp. URMC 124 | reverse complement strand
CGTACGGGACCGGGCGGCGGTCCCGTACGGCCGTACGGGCGTCAGACGGCGGGCGCGTCCGGCGCGGTTCCGTTGCCGGCCTCGCCCTGGGCCTGGATCGCGGAGATCGCGACCGTGGTCACGATGTCCTGCACCAGCGCGCCGCGGGAGAGGTCGTTGACGGGCTTGCGCAGGCCCTGAAGGACCGGGCCGACGGCCACGGCGCCGGCCGAGCGCTGGACGGCCTTGTAGGTGTTGTTGCCGGTGTTGAGGTCGGGGAAGATCAGCACCGTGGCCTTGCCCGCGACCTCCGAGCCGGGCAGCTTGGTCTTGGCGACCGCGGCGTCCACGGCGGCGTCGTACTGGATCGGGCCCTCGACCTTGAGGTCCGGGCGGCGCTCGCGGACGATCTCGGTGGCCTTGCGCACCTTGTCGACGTCCGCGCCGGACCCGGAGGTGCCGGTGGAGTACGACAGCATCGCGATCCGCGGCTCGACGCCGAACTGCGCGGCGGTCGCAGCGGACTGGATGGCGATGTCCGCGAGCTGCTCGGCGTTCGGGTCGGGGTTGACCGCGCAGTCGCCGTAGACGAGGACTCGGTCGGCCAGGCACATGAAGAAGACCGAGGAGACGATCTGCGCGCCGGGCGCGGTCTTGATGATCTCGAAGGCCGGGCGGATGGTGGCGGCGGTGGAGTGCACCGCGCCGGAGACCATGCCGTCGGCCAGGCCCTCCTGGACCATCAGCGTGCCGAAGTAGGAGACGTCGGTGACCACGTCGTGCGCGAGCTCGACGGTCATGCCCTTGTGGGCGCGGGCCTTGGCGTAGATCTCGGCGAAGCGCTCGCGCAGCGGGGAGGACTGCGGGTCGATGATCTGCGCCTGCGCCAGGTCGATGCCCAGCTCGCCGGCGCGCCTGCGGATCGCGGCCTCCTCGCCCAGGAGCGTGAGGTCGCAGATGTCGCGGCGCAGCACCACGTCGGCGGCGCGCAGCACGCGCTCCTCCGTGCCCTCGGGCAGGACGATGCGGCGGCGCGCGGAGCGGGAGCGCTCGATCAGCTCGTGCTCGAACATCATCGGGGTGACGCGGCTGGAGCGGGCCACGGCGATGCGGTTCGTCAGCTCCGCGGTGTCCACGTGCCGCTCGAACAGGCCGAGGGCCGTCTCCGCCTTGCGCGGCGAGAACGCGTCCAGCTTGCCCTCGATCGCGAACAGCTCGGCCGCGGTCGGGAAGGAGCCGCCGGGCACCGAGACGACCGGGGTGCCCGGGGCCAGCCGGTCGGCGAGGGCCAGGATGTCCGGGCCCGGCTTCTCGTCCAGGGTCAGCAGCACGCCGGCTATCGGCGGGGCGCCGGCGCTGTGCGCGGCGAGCGCGCCGACGATCAGGTCCACCCGGTCGCCCGGCGTCACGACCAGGCAGCCTTCGGTCAGGGCCGGCAGGAACACCGGCAGCATGGCGCCGCCGAAGACGAAGTCCTTCGCGTCACGGGCGAGGCCCGCGTCGTCGCCGAGCAGCACCTCGGCGCCCAGCTTGCGGACGATCTGCGCCACGGTCGGCGCGGACAGCCCGGCCTCCTCGGGCAGGGTGTAGCAGGGGACCGGCAGGCTCGCCGACAGGCGCTCGCCGACGGCCTCGCGGTCGGCCGGGGCGACCCGGTTGACGACCAGGGCGACGACGTCGCAGCCCAGGGCCTCGTAGGCGCGGTAGGCGTTGCGCGCCTCGGCCCGCACGGACTCGGCTGTCTGGTCCTGACCCCCGACGACCGTGATCACCGAGGCGCCGAACTCGTTGGCGAGGCGGGCGTTGAGGGCCAGCTCGTCGGGGAGCGTGGAGCCCACGTAGTCCGTGCCGAGCACCAGCACGTACTCGTAGTCGCGGGCGACCGCGTGGAAGCGCTCGACCAGCCGCGAGACCAGCTCGTCCGTGCCGCGCTCGGCCTGCAGCGCGGAGGCCTCCGCGTAGCTCATGCCGTGGCCGGACCCGGCGGACTGCCCCAGCCGGTAGCGCGAGCGCAGCAGGTCGAAGAGGCGGTCCGGCCCGTCGCCGTGGACGAGCGGGCGGAAGACGCCCACCCGGTCCACCTGACGGGTCAGGAGCTCCATGACTCCCAGCTCGATGACCTGGCGCCCGTCGCCCCGGTCGGTCCCGGTCACGTACACGCTGCGCGTCACGCGTGCTCTCCTTGCTCCATCGCCGTGTTCTTCGGTGTGGTTCTGCGGTGTGTCTTCGCCGTGTGCTTCGGCTTAAAAATTACCCGTTATGGTGGGCTTGACCTCTTGACAATACCTGCGCCCCTGGATAAGGCGCGCGTCAGCAGGCGGCAGTGCTCGCAGGAGCGGCGGCCGGCGGCCGGCGCGGCCCCGGGGTGCGTCGGTACCCGTCGGACCGTGAAACAATCGGCCCGGCTCACATGTACCATCCCCTTACCTCCGGTAGGGGGGACCCCAGAGCAGGAGACACAGCACGCGATGCGCATCGGAGTTCTCACCGCAGGCGGCGACTGCCCCGGCCTGAACGCTGTCATCCGCTCGGTGGTGCACCGCGCGGTCGTCGGCCACGGTGACGAGGTCATCGGCTTCGAGGACGGCTTCAAGGGCCTGCTCGACGGCCGCCACCGCAAGCTCGACCTGGAGGCCGTGAGCGGCATCCTCGCCCGCGGCGGCACCATCCTCGGCTCCTCCCGCCTGGAGCGGGCCCGGCTGCGCGAGGCCTGCGAGAGCTCCAAGGAGCTCGCCCGCGAGTACGGCATCGACGTCCTCATCCCGATCGGCGGCGAGGGCACGCTGACCGCCGCCCGGATGCTGTCGGACGCGGGCCTGCCGGTCGTCGGCGTCCCCAAGACCATCGACAACGACATCTCCTCCACGGACCGCACCTTCGGCTTCGACACCGCCGTCGGCGTGGCAACCGAGGCGATCGACCGCCTCAAGACCACCGCCGAGTCCCACCAGCGGGTGATGGTCGTCGAGGTCATGGGCCGCCACGCGGGCTGGATCGCCCTGGAGTCCGGCATGGCCGGCGGCGCCCACGGCATCTGCCTGCCCGAGCGGGCCTTCGAGGTCGACGACCTCGTGAAGATGGTCGAGGAGCGCTTCGCCCGCGGCAAGAAGTTCGCCGTCATCTGCGTCGCCGAGGGCGCGCACCCCGCCGAGGGGTCGATGGAGTACGCCAAGGGCGCCATAGACCAGTTCGGCCACGAGCGCTTCGCCGGCATCGGCACCAAGCTCGCCGCCGAGCTGGAGAAGCGCCTGGGCAAGGAGGCCCGCCCGGTCATCCTCGGCCACGTCCAGCGCGGCGGCACGCCCACCGCGTACGACCGCGTCCTCGCCACCCGCTTCGGCTGGCACGCCGTCGAGGCCGCCCACCGCGGCGACTTCGGCAAGATGACCGCGCTGAAGGGCACGGACATCACGATGGTGCCGATCGCCGACGCCGTCACCGAGCTCAAGCGCGTCCCGGAGAGCCGGATGGACGAGGCGGAGTCGGTCTTCTAGACGGCTTCCTCCCTTCTTCCCACGTGAGGCCCTCGTCGACCCCGGTCGGCGAGGGCCTCACTGTTGTGGTGAGGCATGCCACGCTTTGATCCTTGTGCCGGAAATCTTCCGGTTGGGTGTGCCGGGCGTGCAAGGTTCTCCCGTGGTGGACGGGTCGGGGCTGCCCCTTTCCAGAAGACCTCTTTATTAAATACGGCCTCATATTGGCTCTATCGCGCTACATGTCCGGCTCTTCCCGAAGATCTGTTACGTTCATGATCATCTACGCCGGTCGGGGGGTCGGGGGAGCTCGACGAGCTGGACCTCCTGGTCGGAAGGAACGTTTCTTCTGAAGGGGGACCCGGGTGTCCGACCTCACCCGCCGCCGCGTGCTCGGCCGTACCGCCGCCGCTGCCGCCGCCATCGTGCTCGCCGGACCGGCCGCGCAGGCCTTCGCCGCCGAGAACGAGCACGACCACCACGGCCACGAGGCCGGTGGTCACCGGCCGTTCGACGAGATCTACGAGGGCCGCCGCATCGAGGGCCGGCTCACCTCCGGCAGCGGCGGCCACCACGACTTCGGCATCGCCGTCTTCGTCGACGGCCGCCCGCTGCACATCATGCCGCGCGGCAACGGCTGGATCAGCGTCATGAACCACTACGAGGTCTTCGCGTCGCCGCACGAGGTGACCCGCGCCGCCGTGCGGGCGCTGCGCGGGGCCCGGCTCGTCTGAGCCGCCCGACTCGTCACCCGATCCCGTTTCCGTAAAGGGCCACATCCTCATGGCAGTTCGCAAGAACCAGGCAAAGCTCACCAAGGCCGAGCGGCGCGACTTCGTCGAGGCGCTGCTGGAGCTCAAGCGCCGCGGCGGCTACGACAAGTACGTCGAGATCCACGACCGCTTCGTGATGAGCGACCTGGACGACCAGGAGCGCACCGGCCACGTCTCGCCGTCGTTCCTGCCCTGGCACCGCCGGTTCCTGCTCGACTTCGAGCGGGACCTGCAGTCCGTCAACCCGGCCGTGACGCTCCCGTACTGGGACTTCACCGTCAACCGCTCGCTGTCCGACCCGATCTTCGCCCCCGACTTCCTCGGCGGCAACGGCCGCGAGCGCGACGCCCAGGTCATGGACGGCCCGTTCGCGTACGGCGGCGGCCGCTGGCCGATCTACTTCAAGGCCGACGAACGCCCCTTCCTGATGCGGGAGATGGGCCGCAGTGCGTCCACGCCGCAGCTGCCCACGGCCGCCACGGTCGAGGCCGCGCTGGCCGCCCCGTACTACGACGAGGCGCCCTGGAACTCCACCTCCAAGGCCGGCTTCCGCAACCTCGTCGAGGGCTGGGCGAACGGCAACACCGGCCCGCACAACACCGTGCACCGCTGGATCGGCGGCCACATGAACACCGGCATGTCGCCCAACGACCCCGTGTTCTGGCTGCTGCACTGCTTCATCGACAAGCTGTGGTCCGACTGGCAGCGCCGCCACCCCAAGGCGCCCGCGTACCTGCCGGTCGAGCCGGTCAAGGACATCGTCGCCCTCGACGAGCCGATGAAGCCGTGGAGCGAGAAGGGGCAGCGGGTCACCCCGGCCGACATGATCGACCACCGGAAGTTCTACGCGTACGACACGGACGCGGCGGCGGCGTAGCGCCGGGGGCGCGGCCGCCCCGGCCGCCGCGCCCTATCCCGCGTCGCGCAGTGTGCGCAGGATCCGCTCCAGCGCGCGCCGGTCCGCCGCCGAGAGGCGGCCGCTGACGTGCGTGCGCAGGTGCGCGAGGTGCTGCTGCAGCGCGCGGTCCAGGGCTTGCTCGCCCTTCTCCGTCAGGACGGCGAGCGCGGCCCGGCGGTCGTCCGGGTCCGGGTCGCGGCGGATCAGCCCCGCCTCCTCCATCCGGTCCGCGAGCCGCGTGAAGCCGCCGGAGCTGAAGGCGACCGCGGTCGCCAGGTCGCTCATCCGCAGGGCGTGCCCGGGCGTGCGGCCCAGCCGCAGCAGCACCTCGAACCAGGTGTCCGGGACCCCGAGGTCCTCGTGGACCAGGGGCTTCAGGCGGGTGAACGCCTCCACGAACAGTCCGTACAGCGTCACGTCGTCGTCATGCAGCATGTGCTCCTCCACCTCATCAGGGTCCCAGACGTCGTCCGCAGCGGCAGAACCTGCTCTTGCAGTATCTGCGACGGCAGACATATTGTCTGCAGCGGCAGATATTGCTGCTGCCACGGATCTCGGATTCGCGGATCTCGGATTCACGGATGCCGGATCGCAGACCACCGATCGCAACAGGCTGGAGCACGACCATGCGCAAGCGCACCCTTCCCGCCCTGGGCCTCACCGTCGCCGCGGCCGGCGTCATCGGCGCCGCCCTCGCCGTCAGCCCCGCCACGGCGGGTGCGGCCACCGCCTCCCCGGCCGGCCCGCGCTCGATCACCATCGAGGCCGTCGAGAAGGGCACCTCGGTCAACTTCGTCGACGTCGCCCCGTCCGACTCCGCCCTCGGCGACCAGCTGATCGGCACCGGCGACCTCGTCGGCGCCGACGGCCGCAAGCTCGGCACCAGCAGCTTCCAGGGCATCTCCACCGACGCCAAGCCGCGCACCGCCGAGATGCTGACCTTCGTCTACGACCTCGGCGACGGCAACAAGATCACGACGTCGGGCCACGCCCGGCTGAACGCCCAGGGCCCGGTCTTCGACGAGCAGTTCGCCATCACCGGCGGCACCGGCAAGTACAAGAACGCCCGCGGCCAGGTGCGCGTCCTGCAGGAGACCGTCGAGCAGGCGAAGGTCACCTTCGACATCCAGCTGTGACCGCGGCCCGGCCGTGACGGCCGGGGACCGCTGCCCTCGCCCCGCCAACCCCGCACCCTGGGAGAACCCCGCATGAACACCCCCGCCGCCTCCGCCACCCCCGTCACGATCACGGTCCTCGGTGCCACCGGCATGGCCGGCAGCCGCATCGTGGACGAGGCGCTCACCCGCGGCCACGCCGTCACCGCCGTCGCCCGCCACCACGACGAGCAGGCCCCGGCCCGCGACGGCCTGCAGCGCGTGAGCGCCGATGTCGCCGACCCCGTCCTGCCGCTGGAGGCCGCGGACGTCGTCGTCAGCGCGCTGCCCGCCCGCGTCGCCCTGCCGCTGCTGCCCGAACTGACCGCCCGCGCGGCCGGCCGCCGCCTGCTCTTCGTCGGCGGCGCCGGCAGCCTGCGCCTGCCGAACGGGGAGCGCGTCATCGACCAGCCCGGCTTCCGCGAGGAGTGGAAGCCGGAGGCGTCCGCGCACGTCGAACTGCTCGACGCGCTGCGCGCCCTGCCGGCGGACGTCGACTGGACCTTCCTCAGCCCCTCCGCGCTCTTCCTGCCCGGCGAGCGCACCGGCACGTTCCGCCTCGGCGGCG
>NZ_JBPQTS010000242.1:0-6909 GCF_051386455.1 Streptomyces sp. URMC 124 | reverse complement strand
GCCGCCGAACAATTTTTAGAGAAAGCCCTGGTGGGAACCTTGAGTTCCTGCCGGGGCTTTTTCGCATTTCCGGGCCGGTTGAGTCGTTTCGCTAGGCTGCACTCAGCTTCGCTCACGAGAGGAGCCGGTGGTCCATGGCGCCCCTGGCTGATTTCGAGAAACACCGCCCGCAACTCTGGTCCGTCGCCTACCGCATCACCGGCTCGGTCGCCGATGCCGATGACGCACTGCAGGAGGCCTGGCTGCGCTGGCAGCTCCTCGCCGACGACGAGGCCGCCAATCCTGCCGCCTATCTGACGACCGTCGTCAGCCGTATCTGCTTCGATCAGCTCGGCTCTGCCCGCTCCCGCCGCGAAACCTACGTCGGACCTTGGCTGCCCGAACCCGTTGTCGGCGAAGTAGCCGGCCCTGAGGACCGGGTCACCCTGGACGAATCCGTCGGGATGGCCCTGCTGACCGTTCTGGAGAAGCTCACGCCGGCCGAGCGGACGGCGTTCATCCTGCACGACGTGTTCTCCGTACCGTTCACCGAGATCGCGGAAGTCGTCGGCCGCACTGCTACGTCCGTACGGCAGTCGGCGTCCCGCGCACGGAAGCGCGTACGGGCGGAGTCCCCGCGCTGTTCCGTCGACCGCGTTGAGCACCGCCGTACCGTCGAGGCCTTTCTCGCCGCCGTGATGAACGGCGACTTCGAGACGCTCCTGTCCGTCCTCGACCCCGATGTCGTGTGGCGTTCCGACGGCGGCGGCAAGGTTTCGGCCGCCCGTCGGCCCGTCTGCGGCAGGGAGAACGTCGCCCGATTCGCCCAGGGCATCAGCCGCGGCTTCGACCCGCTGTCGATGCGGGTGGTGCTGCGGGACGTCAACGGCGCACCCGGCATCGTCTCCGTCGACCCGGGCCGCGGCAAGGTCCTGGTCATCGCGTTCACTGTGTACAAGGGGCGGATCGCGGAGGTGTACGCCGTCGCCAATCCGGACAAGCTCCGGCACCTCGATCCCGAGGAGCTGTGACTGTCACACTTCGGCCCGCTGCGTCGTCGGGTGGGCATGAACCGACAGCACCGACACCCCCAACATCCCCGACACCACGTCATCGTCCTCGGCGCCGGCTACGCAGGTCTCACCGCTGCTCTGCGGCTGGCGTCGAACTCTACCGTCGGCGTCACCCTCGTCGACCCCAGCGACCGCTTCACCCAGCGCGTCCGCCTTCATCAACTCGCCGCCGGACAGCGGGATGTGACGCTTCCGCTGTCCGCGTTCCTCCGGGGTACCGGGATCCGGCACCTGGCTGCTCGTGCCGTCGACCTGGACCCGGCCGCCCGTGAAGTGCGTACGGACGACGGCCGCACACTCTCCTACGACCGGCTCGTCTACGCGCTCGGCAGTGTCACGGATACCCGCAGTGTCACGGACACTCGCAGCGTCACGAACACCCGCGCCGTCCCGGACACCCCCGTCGTAAGGGAGCAACAGCAGCAGCGACCCGCAGCGGAGCGCGTGTACACCGCCGAGTCGGCGGCCGAGCTGGGGAAGCGGCTGCTCGACGGGCCGGGGCGGCTCGCCGTCGTCGGCGGCGGGCTCACCGGCGTCGAACTCGCCTCCGAGATCGCCGAATCGCATCCCGCATGGGAGGTCCGCCTCCTCACGGCGGGCACGCTCGGCGCCGGCCTGTCCGCAAACGGGCGGGCCCACCTTCGTAAGACGCTCGCCGCGATGCGCGTACGGGTGAGGGAAGGGGAGCGGGTGACGTCGGTGGACGACGTCGACGCGGACGTCACCGTGTGGTCGGCCGCGCTGCGGCCGCTGACCGGGCTCGCCGCCGCGGCGGGCCTCGAACTCGACGCGGCGGGCCGGATCGTCGTCGACCATACGCTCCGGTCGGCTTCGGACCCGGCCGTCTACGTGGCGGGCGACGCGGCGGCGAGCTCCCTGCGGATGGCGTGCGCGACCGCGATGCCCACAGGCGCGCACGCCGCCGCCTCCGTACTCGCCGACCTGGAATCCCGCCCGGCGCGGCCGCTCCGCTTCCGTTACGTCGTGCAGTGCATCAGCCTCGGCCGCAACGACGGCCTCATCCAGCCGGTGCACCGCGACGACTCGCCGCTCCGGGCCGTGCTGACCGGGCGGCCGGCGGCGCTCGTCAAGGAGCAGGTTGTCCGCTCAACGGTCCGGAGCCTGCGTGTGGTGGCGAGCCGGGCGAGGGCCCGGTAGCGACCGGGCCCCGGCATTCGGCGTTGCGTTCCGCCCACGCCGTGAGCGCCGAGCGACACGCGTGGTCCATGTGCCGCAGGCCGCTCAGGTCGAGTTCCACGCTGCGTCCCGATGGCGGAAGGGAGGCTTCCAACTCGTCGAGAATCTTGGGCAGTCGGAGGAAGTTCGCGTTGCCGAGGACCCGTACGCGAACCGTGCCGTCCTCCGTGGTCTGCGTCTCGACGTGGACGTGGGAGGTCTCCCAGGCGGCCTTCGCCACCGCAATGAGCAGGCCGAGGACGACGCCCTCGAAGAGGTTCGTCACGACGATGGCCACTGTGGTCACCACGAGCACCACGGCCTCGCCGCGGTGCTCGCGCCACAGCCGGACGATGTCGCGGAAGGGCAGCAGCTTCCATCCCGCGTGCATCAGCACCCCGGCGAGCGCCGCGACCGGGATGACCTCCAGGGCCCAGGGGACGAGGGAGACGAAGATGAGCAGCCAGGCGCCGTGCAGGACGCGCGACGCCTTGGTCTTCGCCCCGGCCCGGACGTTGGCCGAGCTGCGGACGATGACGGCGGTCATCGGGAGCGCGCCGAGCACGCCGCACACCGTGTTTCCGGCGCCCTGGGCGATGAGCTCCTTGTCGTAGTTCGTGCGGGGCCCTTCGTGCAGCCGGTCGACCGCAGCAGCGCTGAACAGCGTCTCCGCGGAGGCGATCAGGGCGAAGGCCAGGACCGTGCCCAGGACGCTCATCTCGCCGAGCAGCGCGAAGTCCGCGCTGCCGGGCGGCTGGATCGCTTCGAGCATTCCGCTCACCTGGATCCGCGCGACCGGAAGGGACAGGCCGGCGACCACGCCCGTCGCCAGCGCGACCGCGGCCAGGGGCGCGGGCACGAACTGCGCTCCCCGCTTCCACTGCGGCCACAGCACCAGCACGGCGATCGTGCCGACGCCGACCGCGGCGGCGAGCAGGGCGTCCGTCGAGATCAGAGTGTCGACGACCAGGTCGGGAAGGCCCGCGAGCTTGGCGGGCCCACCGGCGGGCGGCCTCGCGTCGGCCATGGCGTAGATCTGGCCCGCCATGAGGACCAGGCCGATGCCGGCCAGCATGCCCTGGACGACGGCCACCGAGATCGCCCGGAACCACCGGCCCAGGCGCAGCAGGCCCATCGCGATCTGCAGCAGTCCGGCGGTGAGGACGAGCACGCCGAGCGCGGTGAGCCCGAACTCCCGCACGGCCTCGTAGACGAGCACCGTCAGGCCGGCTGCCGGGCCGCTGACCTGAAGGCTGCTGCCGGGCAGCAGTCCGGTGAGGAGCCCGCCGACCACACCGGTGACCAGGCCCAGTTCGACCGGGACGCCGGACGCGACGGCAATGCCGACGGAGAGCGGGACGGCGATCAGGAAGACGACGAGGGAGGCGGTGAAGTCGGCCCGGAGATCACGGCGCTTGGCGGCCCCGGTGCGGGTCCCGCCGTCGGGCCCGGTGCCGGTGCTGTCGCCGGCCCCGTTGTTGGCGCTGTCGTGGGAAGGGTTTGACCGGAGCTTGGTCCTGGCGAGCACTTTGCGGGCAGGGGTGAGGGGTATTTTGTCCATGAGGATTGCCTCCAGCGCGCGGTGGTCGCGCAGCGATGTGATCGTTGCCTGTCGGATGTCGGGGTACGGGCAGCGGAGACGTCGGGGTGTGGACCGGCCGGACGGTAGAGGGTGACGGAGTGTGCCGTGGACACCCGCGGTCATTCTGTCCAAGTGGCCAATACCCGTGGAGTGTTGGCGCGTTACCACGATGTAAACGCAGTGGTGGCAGGCCGGAATGTGCTGTTCCGATCGCTCCGGCGCAGGACCTCATGGGGTTACCGGCGAAGTGCGCCCGGCGCGCGACGTGCGCGCGGAGTGCAAAGATGGCCGGACACGCCCCCGGTGACATCCGGCGTCGTCCAGCGTCGTTCGGCGGCGCTCAGTGGTGCTCAGTGATGCTCAGCGTCGTTCAGTGGCGCTCAGCGTCGTTCAGCGGTGCTCAGCGCACGGTGAAGCCCCGGCGTGCAGGCAGCCGTCCCCCGCGCAGCGAAGAGGTGAGCCCGTGGCACAGGAATCCGAGGCGTCCGTGGCCGTGGCGCAGAAAGTCGCCGTACTCGGCACCGGAAAGATCGGCGAGGCGCTGCTCAGCGGCATGATCCGCGCCGGCTGGTCGACCGATGACCTCCTGGTCACCGCCCGCCGCCCCGAGCGCGCCGAGGCCCTGCGCGCCCGCTACGGCGTCGAGACGGTCACCAACGCCGAGGCCGCGAAGTCCGCGGACACCCTGATCCTGGCCGTGAAGCCGCAGGACATGGCGGCGCTCCTCGGCGAACTCGCCCCGCACCTGCCCGCCGACCGGCTGGTCATCAGCGCGGCGGCCGGCGTCCCCACGTCCTTCTTCGAAGAGCGGCTGCCGGGCGGCAACCCGGTCGTGCGCGTCATGCCGAACACCCCCGTCCTGGTGGACGAGGGCATGTCGGTGATCTCCGCGGGCACCCACGCCACGGAGGACCACCTCCTCCGCACCGAGGCCATCTTCAAGCCGGTCGGCAAGACGCTCCGGGTGCCCGAGTCCCAGCAGGACGCGGCCACGGCGCTGTCCGGCTCGGGCCCCGCGTACTTCTACTTCCTCGTCGAGGCGATGACCGACGCCGGCATCCTCCTCGGCCTCCCGCGCGACAAGGCCCACGACCTCATCGTCCAGGCCGCCATCGGCGCCGCGGTCATGCTGCGCGACAGCGGCGAGCACCCGGTCAAGCTCCGCGAGGCCGTCACCTCACCGGCCGGCACGACGATCAACGCCATCCGCGAGCTGGAGAAGCACGGAGTGCGGCACGCGCTGATCGCCGCCCTGGAGGCCGCCCGCGACCGCAGCCGGGAGCTGGCCTCCGGCGAGGGCTGACGGGGGCCGGCCTCCGGCAGGAGGGTTGACGAGGGCCGGCCGCCGTCAAGAGGGTTGACGGGACTCTCCGGGCCCTCGTCAGCCCTGACCCGCCACGGCGGCCGTCGTCGCGATCCTCGCGAAGCCGGCAGCGTGCAGGTTCGTCGCCGTGGCCCGGAACAGCTCGTCCGCCGTGAGCGACTGCCCGTCCGGGCCGACCGCGTCGAAGGTGTACGTGGCGTCGACCGGCACGATCACGTCGTACCCGAGGTTGCCGCCCATCCGAGCGGTGGTCTCCACGCACCAGTTCGTCATGATGCCGATGACCACGAGCTGCCGGATCCCGGCCTCTTCCAGCCAGCGCCCCAGATCCGGCGCGCCGAGGAAGGCCGAATTCACCGTCTTGGTGACCAGCAGCTCGGGGCCCGCGCCCTTGCCGCGCCGCTGCTGGACGAAGTCCTGCAGTTGGTTCCCCCGCTGACCGGGGTGCAGCGGCGAGTCCGGCTTGGGCGAGTCGTGCCGGACGAACACCACCGGCCGGCCCGCCGCCTGCCAGGCGTCGATCAGCAGCGCCATGTTGCCCTCGGCCGCGGGGTTGTTGCGGGCAGGGAAGCGGTCCCGGTCGTTCCAGCCGTTCTGTACGTCAATGACGACGAGGGCGGCGTTGTCGCTGATGCTGATGTTCTCGGTGCTGTTCATGACGACGATCCTGCTCGCCGGCGCCGGATCGTCCCAGTGGCAGGAGAGACCCTGTTCGATGGATTGCTGCCAGGATGGTGGCCATGCAGCAGCTGCCCCAGCGCATCGCCCTCCTCGCCTTCCCGGGCATCCGCGCCTTCGACGTCGCCGTCATCACCGAAGTCTGGGGCGTCGACCGCACCGCCCGCGGCGCCCCCCGCTTCGAGCTGCGCCGCTGCGGCACGGACCGGGCGCCCGTGCCCATGCGCGGCGGCATCACGCTCACCCCCGACCAGGGCCTCGACCTGGAGCAGCTCAGTACGGACGACCTCGTCGTCGTCCCCGGAGTGGAGGACCACCTGGCGCCGGTCCCGGAACCCGTGCTCGCCGCCCTCCGCGCCGCCCACCGCGCCGGCGTCCCCGTCGCCGCCCTCTGCGGCGGCGCCTTCGTCCTCGCCCAGGCCGGCCTGCTCGACGGGCGCCGCGCCGTCACCCACTGGAACCTCACCGGACTGCTGGCCCGCACCCACCCGCGCATCGACGTCGTCCCCGACGCCCTGTTCGTCGAGGACGCGGGCGTGTGGACCGCGGCGGGCGTCGCCGCCGGCATCGACCTCTGCCTCCACCTCGTCCGCAGGGCCCACGGCGCGGAGGCCGCGGCGACCATCGCCCGCTCCATGGTCACCGCCCCCTTCCGCACCGGCACCCAGGCCCAGTTCGTCGAACAGCCCACGCCCTGCTCCGACCGGGAGGCCGACGCCCTGGCGGACGTACGCGAGCAGGCCCTGCGCCGGCTCGCGGAACCCCTGACCGTCGCCGACCTGGCGGGCTGGGCCGGCATGTCGCCGCGCTCCTTCGCCCGCCACTTCACCGCGACCACGGGCACGACGCCCGTGCAGTGGCTCCTCGACCAGCGCATCGCCGCGGCCCAGAAGCTCCTCGAGCGGACGGGCCTGCCCATGCCGGAAGTGGCCCGCCGCTGCGGATTCGGCAGCGAGGTCACCATGCGGCAGCACTTCGCAGCCCGCCTCGCGACGAGCCCGCGCGACTACCGACGGGCTTTCCGGGCGGCGGGCTGACGGAGTCGGGCTGACGGGACCGGCGCCAGGTGGTCCTCCACTCCGGGGACGACGACGAGG
>NZ_JBPQTS010000241.1:0-6919 GCF_051386455.1 Streptomyces sp. URMC 124 | reverse complement strand
CCCTGGCGCCCCGCCCCCTGACGTCCGGTCCGGTTACGCCCCCGGCCGGGCCGCGGGCATGCTCCCCCCGGAGCTCTCCATGGCCCAGCTGGCCAGGATCCGCAGCGACTCGGCGGACGGCGATCCGGGCTCGGCGTGGTACGTGATCAGCTGCTGGCTCTGGTCCGCGGGCAGGACGAGCGTCTCGTACGACAGCGTCAGCGGGCCGACCACCGCGTGGTGCAGCTCCTTCACCCCGAAGCCCTTGTCCTGGACGTTGTGGGTGGCCCACAGCGAGCGGAACTCCGGGCTCTTGACGGACAGTTCGCCGACGAGGGCCGCCAGCTTCGGGTCGTCGGGGCAGCGGCCCGCGTCGAGGCGCAGGAAGGCCACGACGTCGGCGGCCTTGCGGTCCCACTGCGCGTACAGCTCGCGGGTGGCCGGCTCCAGGAAGACCTGCCAGGCCATGTTGCGCTGCCCGGCGGGCATCGCGTCGAAGTCCCCCAGCAGGGCGCAGGCCAGCCGGTTCCAGGCGATGATGTCCAGGCGGCGGCCGATGACGTAGGCCGGGGTGTTGTCCATGGTGTCGATGAGGTGCTGCACCGACGGGCGCACGCGCTGCGGGCGGGCGGGCCGGCGCGTCTTCGTCACGCACGGGTGCACCAGGTGGGTGAGGTGGTCCCGCTCGGCGCGGGTCAGGCGCAGGGCGTCGGCTATCGCCTCCAGCACCCCCGCGGACACGTTCTGGCCGCGCCCCTGTTCCAGGCGCGTGTAGTAGGCGACGCTGACCCCGGCGAGCTGCGCCAGCTCCTCGCGCCGCAGCCCGGGCACCCGGCGCCGCCCGCCGTAGGGCGTCAGGCCCACTTCCTCGGGCTGCAGCCGCGCCCGGCGGCTGCGGAGGAACTCGCTCAGTTCGGTGCGCTGGTCCATGCCCACCAGTATGCGGGCGGCCGTGCGGGCCAGGGTGGTACTGCCAGTGGTAGGCACCGCAAGCGTAGTCTCAGCCGGGTTCTGGCTGGAGCGTTCTCCTGCGCGCAGGATTTCTCCCATGACGACACACACCTCCGTTCCCGCATACGCCGCCCCTTCGGCGAAGGCCCCCCTGGAGCGCATCACGGTCCGGCGCCGGGAGCCGGGTGAGCACGACGTCCTCATCGAGATCAAGTACTCGGGCATCTGCCACTCCGACATCCACACCGCCCGCGGCGAATGGGGCGAGGGCGGGCACTTCCCCCTCGTGCCCGGCCACGAGATCGCCGGTGTGGTCACCGCGACCGGCTCCGGCGTGACCCGCCACCGGGTCGGCGACCGCGTCGGCGTCGGCTGCTTCGTGGATTCCTGCCGCGAGTGCGCCAACTGCAAGGCCGGGCTCCAGCAGTACTGCACGGGCGAGCTCGGCATGGTCGGCACCTACGGGCGCACCGGCGGTGACGGCGAGGTCACCCAGGGCGGCTACTCCACCCACATCGTGGTCGACGAGAATTACGTCCTGCGCATCCCCGACTCCATCCCCCTGGACGCCGCGGCGCCGCTGCTGTGCGCGGGCGTCACCCTCTACTCACCGCTCGCCCACTGGCAGGCGGGTCCCGGCAAGAAGGTCGCCGTCGTCGGCCTCGGGGGCCTCGGCCACATGGGCGTGAAGATCGCGCACGCGATGGGCGCGGAGGTCACCGTGCTCAGCCAGTCGCTGCGCAAGCGGGAGGACGGCCTGCGGCTGGGCGCGGACCACTACTACGCGACCTCCGACCCGGCCACCTTCGAGACGCTGGCGGACAGCTTCGACCTGATCGTCAACACCGTCTCCGCCGACCTCGACCTGGACGCCTACCTCGGCCTGCTGAAGACGGACGGCACGCTCGTGCAGGTCGGCATCCCGGAGCGGCCCCAGCCGGTGTCCGCCGCCGCGCTCGTCGCCCGGCGCAAGTCCCTGGCGGGTTCGATGATCGGCGGCATCCCGGAGACCCAGGAGATGCTCGACTTCTGCGGTGAGCACGGCATCGCGGCCGAGATCGAGCTCATCCGGGCCGAGCAGATCAACGAGGCGTACGAGCGGGTACTGGCGAGTGACGTCCGCTACCGCTTCGTCATCGACGCCGCGACGATCTGACCGCCCCTCGTCACGCCGGGCCGCGACCCCGTACGCCGGTGGGCGTTGGCCACGGCGTCGCGCGACGCCCCCGGCGCGGTGCAAGACTGAGACGCGTCGGGGGACGCCGCGTGCCGCGCCCGCGGTGCCGGGCCCCTCGCGCGCATCCGTCGAAGGGGCACCCACCATGCTCAGCACAGATTTCGTGACCGGATCACCCAACTGGCTCGACCTCGGCAGCCCGGACACCGCCGGGTCCGCCGAGTTCTACGGCCGGGTCTTCGGCTGGGACGTGCAGTCCGCCGGGCCCGACACGGGCGGCTACGCCTTCTTCCAGCAGGACGGCAAGGACGTCGCGGCGCTCGGTCCGCTGACCGAGGAGGGCGCGAGCCCCGCGTGGACGGTGTACTTCCAGACGCCCGACGCCGACGCCACCGTCAAGGCGGCCGAGCAGGCGGGCGGCACCGTGCGGGTCCCGCCGGCCGACGTCATGGACGCCGGCCGGCTGGCCTGTCTGACCGACCCGGGCGGCGCGGAGTTCTCCCTCTGGCAGCCGGGGGCCGTCAAGGGCCTGGAGCGGGTGTGCGAGCCCGGCACCCTGCTCTGGGTCGAGCTGCACACCGCGGACCCGGCGGCCGCCGCGGACTTCTACCGCGCCCTGTTCGGGTGGGGTGCGGAGGAGAAGGAGTTCAGCGTCGGCACGTACACGCTGATCTCCACGGCCGGCAGCAGCGGGCCCGACGCCCCCTTCGGGGGGATCGCCCCCGCGCCGGGCGAGGGCGACGGCGAGGGCCGGCGGGCCCGCTGGATGCCGTACTTCCTGGTGACGGACACCGACGTGACCGTCACCAAGGCGCAGGAGAGCGGCGGCTCGGTGGTCGCGCCGGCCGCGGACGTGCCGGACGTGGGCCGGATCGCCTGGCTGGCTGACCAGTTCGGCGCGGTCTTCGGCGTCCTCAAGCCCCTGCCACGCGAGGCCTGACCCGCGGCCGGTCGCCCTCAGCGGCCGGGCCCCGGCCGCTCCGGGGCCGCCGAGGCCCCGCGGGCCTCAGCTGCCGCCCTCGCCCTCGGGGGTGGCAGCCTCCTGCTCCGTGGTGCCCTCGACGGCGGCCGCCGCTTCCTCCTCGCCCTCTTCCTCCGCCCCTTCCTCCGGCTCGGTCTGGGCCGCGACGATCTGCAGCACGGCGTCCTCGCCGTCGACGGCGAGGGTGGTGCCCTGCGGCAGCGGAATGTCCTTGGCGTGGATGGCCTGGCCCGCCTCCATGCCTTCGATGGAGATGGTGACGCCCTCCGGGATGTGCGTGGCCTCGGCCTCGACCGGGAGGGCGTTGAGGATGTACTCCAGCAGGTTGCCGCCGGGTGCGAGCTCGCCCTCGATGTGGATCGGGATGTCCACGGTGACCTTCTCGCCCTTCTTGACGATCAGCAGGTCCACGTGGGTGAGGAAGCCGCGCAGCGCCTCCCGCTGAACGGCCTTGGGGATGACGAGTTCCTTCTTGCCGTCGATGTCCAGGCGGATCAGCACGTTGGGAGTCCTCAGGGCCAGCAGCAGGGCATGCCCGTCCAGCGCCACGTGCCGCGGCTCGGCACCGTGCCCGTAGATGACGCCGGGAACCTTGTTGTCCCTGCGGATGCGACGGGCGGCACCCTTGCCGAACTCGGTGCGTGTCTCGGCGGTCAGCTTCACTTCAGCCATGCCTGCACTCCTCGCGGTTCAGTCGTCTGCAGACTCTGTTAACCGCCGGCCGGAGGGGTGCCGCCCCGGCTGCTCCGTACGGGTGCGATATCGGGCTGATTTCCATCTGATGGCAGATGCGCACCGCCTTATCCGGAATCCGTCCGCCTCCGCGAAAACGATCCGGCAGACTTTGCGGGCACCGTGCAGACCCCGCCACACCGTCGTGAAGTCATGCAGTCGTGAATGCGAGGGGACACCCATGAGCGGAATGCGAAGATTCAGCCGGAGAGCGCTGTTACGCACCGGCCTGGGAGTGAGCGGGGGCGCGCTGGCCTCCCGGCTCCTCCCCGGCCCCGCCGGCCCGTCCGGCGTCTCCGGCCCGGGCGCCGAGCCGGCCTGGGCGCCGGCCGCGGCCCGGCAGGGGCTCTTCCCCGAGTGGAGCCGCTTCGCCAGGCTGGCCGACGGCACGTTCGACGAGGACGCCGATCCGCTGCGCGACATGAAGCCGGTGATCACCGCGCTCAAGGCGCAGAACGTCAACGTGATCGAGCTCGACACGATCCTGTCGAACTGGCTGACGCCCGCGGAGTTCACCGAGCACATGGGCAAGGTCAAGAGCTTCACGGAGCTGGCGCACGCGGCCGGGATCCGCGTCGTCATGTACTACCCGTCGCTGGAGCTCATCAGCGTCGGCGGTGAGAAGGGCCCGTCGTTCTACAAGAACGGCGAGGGCAAGTCCTGGGTGCAGCGTTCTCTGGACGGCAAGCCCAACGTCTTCTACGGCAGCCTGGTCGTCTGGGTCGACCCGGGTGACGAGAGCTGCTGGCTCAGCCCCAACTCCCCCTGGCGGGAGTACTACCTCGGCCGCGTCAAGGCCCTGGCCGCCACGGGCGTGGACGCGATCTGGCCGGACGTGCCGATCTACTTCGACGGGGCGCTGAGCTGGTGCGACGGCTCCACGTGGGCCGCGGACGCCTTCAAGGCCGACACCGGTCTCGCCCTCCCGGCCAAGGCCGACTTCTCGAGCCTGCCGTTCCGCCGCTACGTGGAGTGGCGCCACCGCAACCTCAACCAGTGGCAGCTCGACATCGCCGCCGCCGGCCGGTCGGTCAACCCCGACCTGGTCACGTTCGTCGAGACGGTCAGCATGGACTACCAGTACGCCACGCTGGTCGGCCTCGACGGGGCGTACCTGCGCAAGGCGGAGGGCGTGAGCCACGTCTGGGAGGTGGACATCCTCGCCAACTACGACGGGATGCGCCACGCCACGGCGTCCGACTGGACGTGTCTGATCTCGATGTACAAGTACGCGCGGGCGGCCAGCGGGGCGAAGCCGGCGTGGGCGTTCTCCTACGGATGGAAGGCCGACGACGCGTCGCTGGTGATGGCCGAGCTGCTGGCGGCCGGCTGCAATCCGTACGAGGTCAGGACCCCGTTCAAGAACGAGACCACCGACAAGGCGATGCGCACCCGCATGTACGCCTTCGTCGCGGCCAACCAGGAGAAGCTCTACGACGCGGTGCCCGCGGCCGAGGTCGGCGTCTACCACTCCTCCGCCTCCCGGGACTACGTCAGCCCCGCCGTCGGCACGGGGATGTACGTCAACACCAAGGTGCCCTCGGGCGTCACGGACTGGTGGGCCGGGGGCAGCGCCGAGGAGAGCTGCACCCGGCAGGCGTGGCTGGGCGAGTTCCGCGGCACGGTCAAGGCGCTGGTGTACGCCCACGTCCCCTTCGCCACCGTCACGAGCCCGCACCTGGAAGCCGCCGACCTGGCCCCGTACCGCGCGCTGATGCTGCCGAACCTGCAGGCCGTCTCGGACGGCGAGGCCGCGGTCCTGCGGGAGTACGTGGCGGGCGGCGGGACGGTCGTGATCACCGGTCCGGCACCCACCGCCCTCGACGCCCTGGGCACGGCCCGCAGCGAGTACGCGCTGGCCGACGTGCTGGGGTTCCGCAAGGGCGACCCGCTGCCCGCGAGCAAGCAGAATCGATTCGGCTCGGGTACGTGCTGGTACGTCAAGGACCTGGCGGGCCTGAGCTACCTGACCTCCACCGACCAGGCGAGCGCCGACCGGATCCTGACCCCCGTCCTCGCGGCCGCGCCGCCCCCGGTGCGGCTCACCGGCGACCGCCGCATCCACATGGAGGTGAGCCGGCTCGGCGACGACACCATCGTCCAGCTGGTCAACTTCACCTGCTTCGGTGACGCCCCGGCCGTGTTCAGGACCACGCCGGCCGCCTGCTCCGTCGCGCTCGAACTGCCCGCGGGCAGGCGGGTGGTGTCCGCCACGGCGAGCTCCCCGGACGGCGCGTCGCCGGCCCCGCGGCCAGTCGCCTGGCAGGTGGCGGGCACCACCGCGACGGTGCCCCTGACCGTGGGGCAGTACTCCCTGCTGACGGTCACCACCGGGCCCGCCTGACCCCCGGGAGCGACGGCTGCGGCTACGGCCCGTCCGTTCCCGGGGCAGGGACCCGCCACAACGAGGTCGGCCGGTCCTCGTCCCCCGGGTGGGACTCGAAGGCGATCCACCGCCCGTCCGGGGACCAGCTCGGCGCTCCGTCGTAGGAGCCGTCGCTCACGGTCACCCGGACGGGACGGCCGCCGTCCACCGGGATCACGAAGATCTGCGGCACCTCCAGGCCGCCGGCGGTGGAGGAGAAGACCACCTGCCGGCCGTCGGGCGACCAGCTGGGGTCGGTGTGCTCGCCGGCACCGCCGGTGAGCCGCCGCAGGCCGCTGCCGTCGGCGTTCATCACGTACAGCGCCCAGTCGCGGCTGCCGCGCTCGCGCCGCTGGAAGACCAGCCGGTCGCCCTTCGGCGACCAGTTGGGCTGACGGTTGTCCGTGCCGGTGGCGGGACCGTCCAGGAGCCGGGTCCGCCCGCTGCCGTCCCGCCTGACCTTCCACAGGGAGCCGAGCGCACTGCCGCCGGCGTCCGCCGGCTCGTCCCCGCCCCCGCCCTTCGCACCTTTGCGGCTCTCACCGCTCTCACCGCTCCCCTCGCCGCTCTCCTGGCCCTCCCCGCTCTCCCGGCTCTCCCGGCTCTCCTGGAAGACGATCCA
Source organism: Streptomyces sp. URMC 124 (assembly GCF_051386455.1). NCBI lineage: Bacteria > Bacillati > Actinomycetota > Actinomycetes > Kitasatosporales > Streptomycetaceae > Streptomyces > Streptomyces sp. URMC 124. The sequence continues at coordinate 111 of NZ_JBPQTS010000241.1, read as the reverse complement.
CGAGCCGTCGGGCGAGAAGCTGGGCTCCAGATAGCCGGAGTCGCCGCCGTGCTCGGTGACCCGGGAAGGCCGGCCACCGCCCGGCGGCAGCACCCACACCTCGTCCCGCCC
>NZ_JBPQTS010000240.1:0-7067 GCF_051386455.1 Streptomyces sp. URMC 124 | reverse complement strand
CGCCGTGCCGTACATGCGGTCGCCCGCGTCGCCCAGGCCCGGGACGATGTAGCCGTTCTCGTTGAGGCGCTCGTCGACCGAGGCGGTGACCACGGTGACCGGGGCGCCCGCGAGCTCGCGCTCCATGACCTCGACGCCCTCCGGCGCGGCCAGCAGGCAGATCGCGGTGACGTCGTCGGCACCGCGCTCGATCAGCTCGTTGATCGCGGCGACCAGCGTGCCGCCGGTGGCCAGCATCGGGTCCAGGACGTAGACCTGGCGGCCCGAGAGGTCGTCGGGCATGCGCGTGGCGTAGGTCTCCGCCTTGAGGGTCTCCTCGTTGCGGATCATGCCCAGGAAGCCCACCTCGGCGGTCGGCAGCAGCCGGACCATGCCGTCGAGCATGCCGAGGCCGGCGCGCAGGATCGGCACCACGAGCGGGCGCGGGTGGGAGAGCTTGACGCCGGTGGTCGCCGTCACCGGGGACTCGATGTCCACCTGCTCGGTGCGCACGTCGCGCGTGGCCTCGTAGGCGAGCAGGGTGACCAGCTCGTCGGCGAGACGCCGGAAGGTGGGGGAGTCGGTGCGCTTGTCGCGCAGGGTGGTGAGCTTGTGCGCCACCAAGGGGTGGTCGACGACGTGGATCCGCATGACATCGACATTAACCGAGCTTTCGGCCCCCGGCGGCCGCCGTGCGGCGTTCGACGCTCCGCCGCAGGTCTGCGGGGGTCTGTCGCCGCACTGGCATCAAACCACCACTTAGGGGGAAAGTGGGCACGTACGCCCGGTCTGTCGCTCCGGGCGTGGCCGGCGAAGCACTCGGCACGAGGTGGTCCTGCCATGGCTGAAGACGCCCCCGAGAAGCCCGACACGACGCGTGGCGCACCGGCGCCCGAACCCCGGTCCGCCGCCGAATCCGGCCCCGGGGCCGAGGAGGAGGCGGACCGCCGCCGCAGACGCGCCCAGTTCCTGCGCGAGCTCAACGAGGCGAAGGAACTGCGCGACCGCGTGCAGCCGCGCCGGGCCCGCGCCGCCCGGATGCGCCAGCAGATGCGGATGAGGACCTTCCGTTGGTGACGCGTCCGCCCGGACGGCGGCCCTGCGGCGCCGCGTGAGGCACATCTCTTCGGACTGCTGCACGACGCAGCGCGGAAGACCTCTCGCAACGGCGAGGTTTCTGCCACGATTCCGAGTGGGCGGGGTGGTCCCCGTCCGGCCCGGCACCGCCTATGACCAGTGGGAGAGTCACGGTGTACTTCGCCGCACTGCTCGCGCGCACCGAAGACGGATGGCAAGCGAGCGACACAGAACTCGACGACGTGGAAACCCTGGCCGACCTGGCCGACCTGGCCCGTGAGGCCGCGGTGGAGGACGACACGGTCCTGGCGCTCATCGAGCAGGAGGACGCCTGGTTCGGGGTCGTCCGCGTCGACGGTGAGGACGACCCGCGCGTCTTCGTCTCCGACGCCGTCGTCGCCGGCCGCAGCTCGTACGGCGCCATGCTGGTCGACGAGCTGATCGGCCGCGACGACACCGCCGACGACGACCTCGACGCCCTCGACCTCGACGGCACCGAGGACGGCGAGCCCGAGGCGGCCGAGGACGACGAGGCCGCCGCCCCGGAGGAGCCGAGGCCGGCCGGCCCGCTCGGCGACGCCGGGATCCTCTCCGACCTCGGCGTGGGCGAGAAGGAGCTGCTCGCCCTCAAGGGGGACGCCCTCGGCGAGATCGCCGACGCCCTCGGCTGCACGGACGTCCTGGAGGCCGTCCGCTGACGGCCCCCCGCTCCGGTTCGCTCACACTGGTGCCATGAACGAAGCCGTCCGCGAGCCGACCCACCACGACCCCGTGCGCGCCCCGTGGCTCGCCCCCATGCGGGCCGCCTTGGACGAGGCCGTACGGGCCCCCGCCACCGGCGACGTGCCGGTCGGCGCGGTCGTGCTGGGTCCGGACGGCTCCGTCATCGGCCGCGGCCGCAACGAGCGCGAGGCCACCGGCGACCCCACCGCGCACGCCGAGGTCCTCGCCCTGCGCGCGGCGGCGCGGGCCGTGGGCGAGTGGCGCCTCGCGGGGTGCACGCTGGTCGTCACGCTGGAGCCGTGCACGATGTGCGCGGGCGCGATCGTCCTCTCCCGCGTCGACCGCGTCGTCTACGGCGCCGTCGACGAGAAGGCCGGCGCGGCCGGCTCCCTGTGGGACGTGCTGCGCGACCGCCGGCTCAACCACCGCCCCGAGGTGATCCAGGGCGTTCTCGCCGGGGAGTGCGCGGCGCTCCTGACGGACTTCTTCCGCGGCCGCCCCGCGCCCCGGCGCGCCTGATGAGGAGCGTCACACCCCTTCACCCCGGAACCGATTTCAGAGCACGGCCCACCGTCCGCTAAGCTCTCTCTCGGTAGCGTGTCCGAGCGGCCTAAGGAGCACGCCTCGAAAGCGTGTGTGGGGGCAACTCCACCGTGGGTTCAAATCCCACCGCTACCGCCAGCGACACCCCTTCGCCCGTGGAAACACGGACGGAGGGGTGTTCTGCTTTTCCGGGCCTTCCTTCCGGCCTTCCTTCCGGCTGTTCCCCCGGCCGGTCAGTGCCTGATTTCCATCGGGATGCCGGTGGGCGTCGTGAAGTAGAGCCAGCGGTCGCCGGTCAGGGGGCCTTCCGCGATGGTCTCCGGGGCGCCGAGGAGACGGACGCCCGGGACGGCGCCCAGGCGCGCGGCGGCGGCGTCCACGTCGTCGACGTCGAAGGCGAGGTGCCGGCCGCCGATGTCGCTGTTGCGCGGCGGGCCGGCCGGAGCGCCGGGGGTAAGCACGATGCGCGCGCCGGGGGCCAGGCGCAGGACCACGTCGCCTTCGGGGGTCCGGCCGGTCTCCTCGGCGCCCAGGACGTCCGTGAAGAAGGCGGCCGAGGCGTCCACGTCGGCGACCGTGTGGATGACGTGGTCCACGCCGGGGGCCGCGGAGCCGTCCGGCGGCAGCTGCAGCAGGCGCAGGGTCAGGCCCCAGGGGGTCAGGAACTCGCCCGGGACCTCGCCCACCGTGACGCCGGGGACGCCGGCCAGGTGCCGCGCGGCGGCGCCGGGGTCGGCCACGCGCACGGCGAGGCGGTGGCGGCGTCCGCGGGGCGCAGCCGTACCACCGGGATGAGGCGGTCCGTGCGCTCCTGGAAGTCCGCGAACTGCGGGGATACCGCGACCTGCTGCGCGTAGAGGCGGTCGCGTTCGGCGCCCTCGGTGAAGACCGCCTCCACGCGGTGGGCGCGGCCTTCGTGCTCCACGGTGGCGACGGGGTGCGCGCGCAGGTTGCGGCACCAGGCGGGGTCGGTGCCGTCGCCTCCGTTGGCGGCGAAGACGACCCAGTCGCCGCCGTCGCGCAGGTACGTCGCCGGGGTGGTGCGGGGCAGGCCGCTGCGGCGGCCGGTGGTGGTGAGGAGGAGCAGCGGGACGCCCTCGAAGTCGCCGCCGACGCGGCCCGCGTGGGCGCGGAACTCCTCGATGACGCGCTGGTTGAAGGGGTTGGCGTTGCTGTCGGCGGCGCCGGGGGCCGGGGCATGCGTCATGGCGGTCAGTCCTTTCCTGCGGAGGAGGTGGCGAGCACCGGGGCCGGGCGGCGGGTCTTCAGTTCGTAGGCGCACAGGGCGAGCCCGAGGGCGACGACGGCCGCGCCCACGACCGGCGCCGCGCGCAGGCCCGCGCCGGACTGGACGGCCGCGCCCCCGAGCAGGCCGCCCGCGGCGATGCCGATGTTGAAGGCGGAGCTGTTCACGGACAGCGCCAGCGTCGGCGAGCCGACCCCGGCCGAGGTGACGATGATCGTGTTGAGGCCGGGGACGGTGCCGAAGTAGGCCAGGCCGAGCAGCAGGAGGGCGCCCGCGGTCGGCCAGGGGAGGGAGGCCACCGCGGCCAGCAGGAGCAGCGCGCCGGTCACGGCGGCGAGGATCAGGGTCAGGGACGGCACGAGGGAGCGGTCGGCCGCCTTGCCGCCGAGGGCGTTGCCCGCGACGCCGCCCGCGCCGTAGAGGAGCAGCAGGGCCGTGACGGTCTCCTCGCCGAAGCCGCTGACGTCGGTGAGCAGGGGCACGGCGTAGGTGAAGGCGGTGAAGACGCCGGCGCTGCAGAAGACGGTGATGGCGATGGCGCGCAGGACCCGGGGGCGGGCCAGGACGCGCAGCTCGGCGAGGGCGCTGCCGCCGCGGCCCGCGGGCGGCGGCTGCGGTGTGGACGGGAAGCAGCGGGCCAGCAGGGCGAGGCAGGCCAGGCTCATGGCCGTGATGGACCAGAAGGTGACGCTCCAGCCGTAGTGCCGACCGACGAAGCTGCCCAGCGGCACGCCGAGGACCATGGCGAGGCCGAAGCCGAGGGTGATCTTCGCGCCGGCGGAGGCGCGCTGCCCGGGCGGGGCGAGCTCGCCGGCGGAGGTCAGGCAGAGGGCGAAGACCGTGGAGTGGGCGAAGGCGCTGACGAGGCGTCCGGTGACGAGGAGGGCGTACGAGCCGGCCGGGGCGGCGAGCGCGGCGATGACGTTGCCGAGGGTGAAGAGCGCCAGCATGCCCAGCAGCAGGGGCTTGCGCGGCAGCCGGCCGGTGGCCAGCGTCATCAGCGGGCCGACGACGACCACGACGGCCGCGTACACGCTCACCAGCAGCCCCGCCGCGGACAGCGAGACCCCGAGGTCGTCCGCGATGCGCGGCAGGATGCCCGCGATGACGGACTCCGCGGTGCCGATGCTGAAGGTGCACAGCATCATGGCGACGATGGGCAGGGGCATGGTTCTCCGGGGGACGGGCCGGTGGCAGGGTTACGGGCCGGCGGTGCGTGGCGGGGGATCCACGCGCCGCCGGCCCGGGTCGGGGTGCCGCGGCGGCCGCTACTCGCGGGCGCCGACGGGGGCGGGCAGGGCGTCGAGTTCGGCGATCTCGGCGGCGGTCAGCTCGACGTCGGCGGCCGCGGCGTTCTGCTCCAGGTAGGCGAGCGTCTTGGTGCCCGGGATCGGCACGACGTGCTCGCCCTGGGCCACGAGCCAGGCCAGGGCGACCTGCGAGAGGGTGACGCCGTGGCGCTCGGCGATCGTGGCGACGGTGTCCACGATGGCCTTGTTGGCCGCCATGGCCTCCTCGGTGAAGCGCGGCATGGCGCGGCGCCAGTCGTCCTCGGTGAGGTCGGCGGGGTTGCTGAAGCGGCCGGTGAGCAGGCCGCGGCCCAGCGGCGAGTAGGGCAGGAAGGCGATGCCCTGCTCGTTGCAGTAGGGGAGGACCTCGCCGAAGGAGTCGCGGGTGAACAGCGAGGCCTCGGACTCCACGACGGCGACCGGGTGGACGGCCTGGGCGCGCTTGACGTCCTCCAGCGCGACCTCGGACAGGCCGATCGCGCCGGCCTTGCCCTCGGCGACGAGCTCGGCGAGCGCGCCCCAGCTCTCCTCGACCGGGACGCCCGGGTCGATGCGGTGCAGCATGTAGACGTCGACGTGGTCGGTGCCCAGGCGCTTCAGGCTCGCCTCCAGGGCCTGCTTCAGGTAGTCGGGGCGGCCGTTGAGGGAGAGGCCGTTCTCGTCGAGGACCAGACCGCCCTTGGTGGCGAGCACGACCTGGTCGCGGCGTCCGGCGAGGGCCTTGCCGACCAGCTCCTCGTTGGTGAACGGGCCGTAGACGTCGGCGGTGTCCAGCAGCGTGACGCCCAGGTCGATCGCGCGGTGGATCACCTTGACGGAGGCGTCGTCGTTCCGGTTCTGCGGGTCGTAGGCGAAGGACATGCCCATGGTCCCGAGACCGATCCGGCCGACCTCCGGGCCGTTCTTCCCCAGCGTGGTGGTGCGCATCGTCGGACTTCCTCTCTGCCCCCGATCAGGAGCGTCCGCCCCTCGGATCAGGAGCGCTTGAAGTTTCAAGTAAAAATCTAGGCGGTCGGGCGGCGGCCCGCGACGGGGCCGGACCTGTTTGTCAGGTTCGTTTCCGCGGCCGCGCGAAGCGCATGGCCGGGCGCTCGACGGCGGTGTGGAGCAGCCAGGCGCAGAGCAGGGCGGCGCCGGCCTCCAGGGCGATGACGGCCAGGGCGAGGGGCGTGGGCAGGGCCCAGCGGGCGCCCATGCGGCCGCGCGCGAACTCCAGCAGGACCTGCTGGACCATGTAGAACGCGAAGGACACCTCGCCCAGCCACAGCATTACCCGCCCGCGGAAGGGCGACCGCGTGCCGTTCACGTCCGCCGTGGCGGCGGCCGGGATCAGCAGCGCGAACGGCACGATCGTGACGGCGTTGATCGCGTACGGCGGGGGGACGAGCAGGGAGACGCCGTACGCCGCCACGGTCAGCAGCCCGGCCGGCAGCAGTCCGAGGGTGATCCAGCGGCCTTCGAGGACGATGCGCGCCATGAGGATGCCGAGCACGAAGTCCAGCAGGCGGGTGGCGGGCAGGATGTAGACCAGCCAGAACTGCGGCTCGGAGACCGCGTACGGCACCTCGATCACCGGCGAGCCGGGGACGAACAGGTCGGCCGCGAGGGCGACGGCCGCGACGGCGGCCATGGTGCCGAGCGCGTACCACCACAGCCGGTCCGCGCGGATCCGCCGCACCAGCCGCACCCAGAACGGGAACGTCAGGTAGAACAGCAGCTCGCACGAGAGCGACCAGCTGGGCGGGTTGACGCTGAAGTACACGTCGATGTCGTGGAACCAGGACTGCACCAGCAGCAGGTTCGGCACCGCCTGGGCCGCCCCGGTGGTGGAGGCCGCGATCAGCAGCAGGCCGAGGACCCACATCACCGCGTGGTTGGGGAAGATCTTGAAGAAGCGGCGGCGCCAGAACGACACGGCGCGGTCGCCGGGACGCGCCGACCACGTCATCACGAAGCCGCTGAGGACGAAGAAGAACGACACCCCCACCCAGCCGGCGCGGCTGAGCACCTGCCGGTACGCCTCCGCCGCGCCGCCGTCGGCGAACAGGTCGGTCGCCACGTGCGGCAGCGACGCGTGGTAGAGGAACACCAGCAGGGCGGCGATGAACCGCATGCCGGTGAGGGACGGAAGGCGCGAGCGGCAGCCGGTGGGAGCTGATCGCCGGTGACCGTGCAGCCCGACGTGCGGGTACGGGAGGCCGCCGCCCCGG
>NZ_JBPQTS010000239.1:0-7161 GCF_051386455.1 Streptomyces sp. URMC 124 | reverse complement strand
CCTCGCCGGGGGTGGGGATGGGCCGGTCCGGGCGCGGCCCGGACGGCTGCTTGGCGGGATCCGTGCCGGGCTTCCCCGGGGGCTTCTCCTCCGGCTTGCGGGCCGGCTTCCGTCCGGGGGCCGCCGGGGCGTCGGCCGTGGGCGGCAGCCCGCCGGGCAGCGCCAGCAGCGGAGTGCGGCGCAGCCTGATGCGCGCGGAGGGCACCGCGCAGGCCACCCGGTCGGCCGCCGCGGCGCGGCCGGCGGGGCCCGCGACGAGCTCGCAGCGGCGCAGCAGCGCCCGGTAGCCGGCCGCGGCGGGGCCCGCCGAGCGGGTCGAGCACAGCGCGCGGAGGGCGTCGAAGTCCTCGGCGCGCGGCCGGTAGCCCGTGGCGAGGGCCTCCTGGAGGCGCTCGGCGTAGCCGGAGGCGGCGCCGGGGAGGGCGGCTCGGTAGCGGGCGAGGTCGGCGAGGAGGAAGGCGCGCAGCCTCCCGCTCTCCAGGACGGCCTCGTCCACGGCCGTGGCGAGCCGGTGGCACGCGCGCGCCTCGGCGGCGCGCTCGGGGCCGGGGCGCCCGGCGACGGCGTGGGGATGGAGGGCGATGGCGAGGGCTCGGCGCAGCACGCGCAGTTCGTCCGCGCTGAACGCCATGCCGCCGCGTGATCCATAGGGCGTGGGCATGCGCCGACTTTAAGTGCTAAACGGACAATTTTCGCCTAGCTGGATATTTACGGCGTGGCACGGCCGGTGACGCGACCGGCGGCACGACGGGGGCCCCGGCCGACGCACCTACGGACCGTCCGCGCGGTCAGCGCTGCCGGCGGCGCGGAACGCCGAGCGCGATGGCGCCGGCCGAGACGGCGGTGCCGGAGGTGGCGGCGAGCAGCAGGGTGCTGTTGGTGGCCGGTTCGGCGCGCGGCTCGGGCACCCGGTCCACGACCTCGACGCGGATCGGCGCGGAGTCGTTGCCGGGGTCGGGGTCGTCGGACGGCTCGCCGTCGCGGTCGAGGATCCGGACCCGGCCCTCGGCGCCGGCCACCTTCTCGTCGATGCGGACCCGGAAGCTGAGCGTCTCCTGCTCTCCGGCGGAGAAGTCCTCCCCGATGGAGCAGACGTACGAACCGGACTCCGTGGGCGGGACCGCCTTCGCCACGCAGGGCTGCCGGAGACCGCCGTGCGGTGCCCCGACGATCGTCGTGCCGGGCGGCGGCGTCACCTCGTACGTACCGGCGCCGTGCCCGGGCCGCCCGCCGGCCGGGACGGGGCCGCCGTTCCTGACCCCCAGCTCGACCGCGACGGTCTGGCCGACCTGCCCGACGACCGGGTGGGCGATGGCCTGGTAGTCGGCACGGAGCGCCGGTCCGGCCTGCGCCGGGCCGGCCCACAGCCCCAGCCCGGCCGCCAGCGTCGCGGCAGGGACCACCGCCCACCGCATTGTCCGCTTCATTCCCATACGCTCCATGCCCGTCGGATACGGAATCAGGTTCCGCAGCTGACAGGACAGTTGAAACGCACAGTTGGTTGCGTGCTACGCGCGGGAGACGTTCCGCTCGTAGACCAGCCGCAGGCCGATCAGCGTGAGCCACGGCTCGTGCTCGTCGATGACGGACGCCTCACCGAGCACCAGGGGCGACAGCCCGCCCGTGGCGATGACGGTGACGTCGTCCGGATCGTCGGCGAGCTCGCGGGCCATCCGCTCGACGACGCCGTCCACCTGCCCGGCGAAGCCGTAGAGGATGCCGGACTGCATCGCCTCGACCGTGTTCTTCCCGATGACGCCCCGCGGCCGCGCCAGCTCGATCTTGCGCAGCTGCGCGCCCTTGACGCCCAGCGCCTCCACCGAGATCTCGATGCCCGGGGCGATCACACCGCCCGTGTACTCGCCGCGGGCGCTGACCGCGTCGAAGGTCGTGGCCGTGCCGAAGTCGACGACGATGCACGGGCCGCCGTAGAGCTCGACGGCCGCGACGGCGTTGACGATCCGGTCGGCGCCGACCTCCTTGGGGTTGTCCATCAGGATCGGCACGCCGGTCTTCACGCCCGGCTCGACCAGCACCGCGGGCACGTCGCCGTAGTAGCGGCGGGTGACCTCGCGCAGCTCGTGCAGGACGGCGGGGACCGTGGAGCAGATGGCGATGCCGTCGATGCCGTCCCCCAGCTCCTCGCCCAGCAGCGGGTGCATGCCCATCAGGCCCTGGAGCAGGACCGCCAGTTCGTCGGCCGTGCGGCGGGGGTCGGTCGACACCCGCCAGTGCTCGACGATCTCCTCGCCGTCGAACAGGCCGAGGACCGTATGGGTGTTGCCGACATCGATGGTGAGCAGCATCAGGCGGCTTCCCCCTGCGTGTCGTCGCCGTCGCCCTCGTCGCCCTCGCGCAGGTCGAGGCCGATGTCGAGGATCGGGGAGGAGTGGATCAGCGAGCCGACCGCCAGGTAGTCCACGCCGGTCTCGGCGTAGGCGTGGGCGTTGACGAGCGTGAGCCGGCCGGAGGACTCCAGCAGGGCGCGGCCCGCGACGAGTTCGACGGCCTCGCGGGTCTGCTCCGGGGTGAAGTTGTCCAGCAGGATCAGGTTCGCGCCCTCGGCGAGGACGGGCGGGATCTGGTCGATCCGGTCGACCTCGACCTCGACCGGCAGGCCCGGGAAGGCGTCGCGCACGGCCCGGAAGGCCTCGGCCACGCCACCGGCCGCGACCACGTGGTTGTCCTTGATGAGCGCCGCGTCCGACAGGGACATGCGGTGGTTGACGCCGCCGCCGCAGCGCACCGCGTACTTCTCCAGGGCGCGCAGGCCGACCGTGGTCTTGCGGGTGTCGCGGACGGCGGCCTTGGTGCCGTCCAGCAGGTCCGCCCACTCGCGGGTGGCGGTGGCGATGCCGGACAGGCGGCACAGGAGGTTGAGCGCGCTGCGCTCGGCGGTGAGCAGGTCGCGGGTGCGGGTGCGGACGGTGAGCAGCTTCTGGCCGGCGGTGACCCGGTCGCCGTCCTCGACGTGCCGCTCGACCTCGAACTCCTCGGTGCAGACGACCGAGAGGACCGCCTCGGCGATGTGCAGGCCGGAGACCGTGCCGTCCTGGCGGGCGGTGAAGTCGCCGGTGGCGACGGCGTCGGCGGGGATGGTCGCCACCGTGGTGACGTCCTGGCCGCCGTCGAGGTCCTCCTCGATGGCGAGGTGGGCGATGTCCTCGACCTGCAGGGGGTCGAGGCCGGCCTCGGCGAGCAGGCGCGCGAGGTCGGGGTCGAGGCCGCACTCCAGCGCGTCCTCCGCGAACGTCTCACCGCAGCCGCAGCCGTCACCGCAGCCGCCGGTGGCCGTCTCGAGGTTCACCTGGATGTCCTGGCCGATCTGGTGCAGGGGGAGTTCGTTCGGGGTGGTCACGTGGTGCTCCTCGGTTCGGCGCCGGTCGTGGGCGGGTGGGGCGTGACGGGCGGGAAGGCCGCCGTCCCGGTGGTGGAGACCGCGAGCGTACGGTCCGGGCGCAGGGTCACCAAAAGATGCCGGCGCCAGGAGGTGTCGTCGCGGTCGGGGCGGTCCTCGCGCCAGTGGCAGCCGCGGGTCTCCTCGCGGCGGAGGGCGGCGGCGACGAGGACGCGGGCCACGAGCAGGAGGTTGGTGGCCTCCCAGCTCTCCGTACCGGGCGCCTCCGCGGCGGTGGCGGCGTCCTCGTCGATGCGCGCCAGCTCCGCGGCCGCCCGCTGCAGGCTCTCCAGGGAGCGCAGGACGCCGGCGCCCTCCGTCATGATGCGCTGGATCTCCGGGCGGGCCTTCGGGCCGGCGAGCACCGTGCCGGTGCCGGCGGCCTCCGGCGGGAGGGCCTCCCCCGGTGCCGCGCCCGCCTCGCCGAGGCCCGCGGTCACGTCGGCGGCGATGCGCTCCGCGAAGACCAGGCCCTCCAGCAGGGAGTTCGACGCGAGACGGTTCGCGCCGTGCACGCCCGTGCAGGCGACCTCGCCGCACGCGTAGAGCCCGGGGACGGTGGAGCGGCCCAGCAGGTCCGTGCGGACGCCGCCGGAGGCGTAGTGCGCGGCGGGCGCGACCGGGATCGGCTCGGTGACCGGGTCGATGCCGTGCGCCCGGCAGGCGGCGAGGATCGTGGGGAAGCGGTGCTCCCACATCTCGGCGCCGAAGTGACGGGCGTCGAGGTACATGTGCTCGGCGCCGCGCTCCTGCATGCGGCGCATGATGCCCTTGGCGACGATGTCGCGCGGGGCCAGCTCCGCGAGCTCGTGCGCGCCGACCATGAAGCGGTGGCCGTCCGCGTCGACGAGGTGGGCGCCTTCGCCGCGCACGGCCTCCGACACCAGCGGCTGCTGGCCCTCGGCGTCGGGGCCGAGCCACAGCACGGTGGGGTGGAACTGGACGAACTCCAGGTCGGAGACCTCGGCCCCGGCGCGCAGGGCGAGGGCGACGCCGTCGCCGGTGGAGACGGCGGGGTTCGTGGTGGCGGAGAAGACCTGGCCCATGCCGCCGGTGGCCAGGACGACGGCCCGGGCCCGTACGGCGCCCACGCCGTCGCGCTCGCCCTCGCCCATGACGTGCAGGGTGACGCCCGCGGCGCGGCCGGCGGCGTCCTTGAGGAGGTCGAGGACCAGGGCGTGCTCGATGGTCTCGATGCCCGCGGCCCGCACGGCCTCGACCAGGGCGCGGGAGATCTCCGCGCCGGTGGCGTCGCCGCCCGCGTGGGCGATGCGGCGCCGGTGGTGGCCGCCCTCGCGGGTGAGGAGGATGGCGCCGGTGTCGGCGTCGGTGTCGAACTGCGCGCCCGTGGCGATGAGCCGGCGGACCGCGTCGGGCCCCTCGGTGACCAGGGTGCGCACGGCCTCCTCGTCGCACAGGCCCGCGCCGGCGACGAGGGTGTCGTCCAGGTGCTGGCCGGGGGTGTCGCCCTCGCCGAGGGCGGCCGCTATGCCGCCCTGGGCCCAGCGGGTGGAGCCGTCGTCCAGGAGGGCCTTGGTGACGACGGTGACCTTCGCGCCGGCGGCGGCGCAGCGCAGGGCGACGGTGAGCCCGGCGACGCCGGATCCCACGACGACCACGTCGGCGTCGACGGACCAGCCGGGCTTGGGTGCGTGGAGGCGTATGCCGGTCATCGCTCGGCTCCGAGCTGCAGGGGGACGTTGTCGATCAGGCGGGTGGTGCCGACCTTGGCGGCGACGGCCAGGACGGCCTCCCCGGCGTAGTCGTCGGGGACCTCGGTGAAGTCGGAGGGGTCGACCAGGGCCAGGTAGTCCAGGAGGACCGGGGGCTCCAGCTTCGCCGCCGCTTCCAGGATGCCGCGGGCGGCGGCGCGGACGGCGGCCGCGCCGCCGTCCACGGCCGCGGAACCGGCGAGCAGGGCCCGGGAGAGCTCCAGCGCCGTGGCCCGGTCGGCCTCGGACAGATAGCGGTTGCGGCTGGACAGCGCGAGGTGGTCGGCCTCGCGGACCGTGGGCACGCCGACGACCTCCACGGGGAAGTTCAGGTCGCGCACCATGCGGCGGATCAGGGCGAGCTGCTGGGCGTCTTTCTGGCCGAACAGCGCGACGTCCGGCGCGGTCAGGTGCAGGAGCTTGGCGACGACGGTGAGCACGCCGTCGAAGTGCCCGGGACGGGAGGCGCCTTCCAGGCGCTCGCCCATGGGGCCGGCGGTGACGCGGACCTGGGGCTCCCCGCCGGGGTAGACCTCGTCCACGGAGGGGGCGAAGACGGCGTCGGCGCCCGCCTGACCGGCGATGACCACGTCGGCGTCGAGGGTGCGCGGATAGCGGTCGAGATCCTCACCCGCGCCGAACTGCAGCGGGTTGACGAAGACGGTGACGACGACCTGGCCGTCCGGCCCGGCCAGCCGGCGCGCTTCGCGGACGAGGGTGGCGTGGCCCTCGTGCAGGGCGCCCATCGTCATCACGACGGCGCGGCGGCCCGCGCGCGGGAGGGCCCTCAGCTCCTCGGCGTCGCGGGTGAGCTGGATGGTCATGCGGTGCCTCCGTCCGCGAGGACGCCGAGCAGGTCCTCTGCCAGTTCGGGCTTGAGCAGGCCGGCTGCGAGGGCGCGGTCGGCGGTCGTACGGGCCATCGCCAGGTATCCGGGGACGGCCTGGGGGGCGTGGGCGCGCAGCTCGGCGACGTGCGCGGCGACCGTGCCGGCGTCGCCGCGGGCCACCGGGCCGGTCAGGGCGGCGTCGCCGCTGCGCAGCACGTTGTCCAGGGCGGCGCCGAGGAGGGGGCCGAGCATGCGGTCGGGCGCGGCGACGCCGGCGGTCCGCAGCAGGTCCATGGCCTGGGCGACCAGGGTGACCAGGTGGTTCGCGCCGAGGGCGAGGGCCGCGTGGTAGAGCGGGCGGGCCTCTTCCGCTATCCACTCGGGCTCGCCGCCCATCTCGATGACCAGGGCTTCCGCGGCGAGCCGCAGCTCCTCGGGGGCGGTGACGCCGAAGGAGCAGCCGGCCAGGCGGTCGACGTCGACCGGGGTGCCGGTGAAGGTCATGGCGGGGTGCAGGGCGAGCGGGAGGGCCCCGGCGCGGCGGGCGGGGTCGAGCACGGCGGTGCCGTGCCGGCCCGAGGTGTGCACGATGAGCTGGCCGGGGCGGACGGCGCCGGTCTCGGCGAGCCCGGCGACCAGGCCCGGCAGGGCGTCGTCGGGCACGGTGAGCAGGACCAGCTCGGCGCGGGCGAGCACCTCGGCGGGGGTGACGAGCGGGACCTCGGGGAGCAGGGCGGCGGCCCGGCGCACCGAGGCGTCGGAGACTCCGGAGGCGGCGACCGGGCGGTGCCCGGCGAGCCTGAGCGCGGCGGCGAGCGCCGGGCCGACGCGGCCCGTGCCGACGACGCCGACGGTGAGCCGTGCGGGCCGGTCCTGGGGGCTCGGGTGCTCCGGATGGGGATGTGCGTTCACGCGGCGATGGCCTTCCGTTCCAGTCCGCGGCGGGTACCGGACGATTCCTTCGTCATGCTACGTGAGACGTGTGGGGCGGTCCCCGGCCGTCCCCAGCCCTGTGGACAACCGCGGGGGCGTGAACGGCCCGGCCGGGGCGGGGCCCGTCAGCACTCGGCCGGACGGCCGCAGGCGTCCGGGACGCGGCGGTCGGTCTCCTGTGCGGGACGCGGGCGGACGGCTGCGGGGCGGTCGGCGGACGTGCGGACGACCGAGGGGCGAACGACCGAGGGGCGAACGACCGAGGGGCGGACGGCCACGGGGCGGGGGTG